>JAFGQJ010000176.1 GCA_016935715.1 Spirochaetales bacterium | reverse complement strand
CGCAGAAACGTGCTGACGCCGAAGAAATAGGCGGCCAGGTAGGTAATGAAGGTACGATGGCGGATGATGAACCGCAACATACTCTTTGATCAGATGATAGATCCGGGCGAATTGGTTGTAAAGAGGATGTTTCGTGAAGCCGCTTTTTCAGGAAGGAGGAGCGGCGATGATGCCGGCCAGCTCCGGCTTCTCCTTCAATTCCTCAGCCAGGGCTTCGTCCCGCTCCTTGTTGTGATAATCGGGATGCTGGAAGCTGTAGGTGAAATCCGTGTGAACCTTGTAGGTGCCCTGGAGCAGGGCGTAGGTGTCCTCGGTCATGACCAGCTCTTCATCCGTGGGGATGACGAAGATCTTCACCGCTGAATCGGGCGTGGAGATCAGGGTTTCGGCGTTCCGGGTGCGCGACAGCAGGTTGCGCTGTGGATCGATCCTGATGCCCATCTCCTCCAATCCGGCGACCGCTTTTTCCCGGATGACGGCTCCCTTTTCCCCGACCCCGGCGGTGAACACCAGCGCATCCACCCGCCCCAGGGCGGCGAAGTAGGAGCCGATGTACTTCTTCAGCCGGTAGGATTCGATCTCTATCGCCAGCCTGGCCCGCTCGTCCCCCTTGTCCGCCGCGGTTTCCACGTCCCGCCGGTCGGTGAAGATCTCGGTGATGCCCAGGATGCCGCTCTTCTTGTTGAGCATCTGCTCGACCTCCTTGGGAGCCAGGCCTTCCTTCTCCATGATGTAGTAGCCGATGGCCGGATCGTGATCCCCGGCGCGGGTCCCCATCACCAGGCCTTCCAACGGCGTGAGGCCCATGGACGTATCCACGGAGATGCCACTCCGCACGGCGTTGGCGCTCACTCCGTTGCCGATGTGCAGGAGGATGAGGTTGCAGTCGAAAGGGTTCTTGCCCAGCAGCACCGCCGCCCGTTTGGCCACGTAGAGAAAGGAGGTTCCGTGAAAGCCGTAGCGGCGCACGCCGTACTTCTCGTACCAGCCGTAGGGCAGGGCATAGATGAAGGCGTGGGGGGGCATGGTCTGGTGCCAGGCGGTGTCCATAATCGCGCAGTGGGGCACATCGGGAAGCTCCTCCCGGGCCGCCTCCACGCCGGTGATGTTCGGCGGATTGTGCAGGGGCGCCAGGTCGGCCAGGGCATTGAACGTTTTCAGCGCCTCGTCGTCGATGATCACCGACTGGGCAAACTTCTCCCCCCCGTGCACCATCCGATGCCCCACGGCCTTGATCTCCTTGAGATCCGGGATCGCCCCGACTTCCGGGTCGGTCAGCATTTCCAGGATCAGTTCCAGGGCAATCTTGTGGTTGGGGCAGTCCCTCTCTCTTTTCACGGTGCCCTTGCCCCGGGCGTAGTGCTCGATGAACGAACCGCCTACGGTGACCCGCTCCACGATGCCCTTGGCCAGAACCTGCCGCTCGTCCCAGTCATAGAGCTGGTATTTCAAGGATGAGCTTCCGCAGTTGAGTGTCAGGATGTCCATGCGTGATTTCCTCCGTGGGGTTTCGGCTGCACTATACCGGTCGTGCCCGGATCTGTCAATCGAAGGGAGTGCTCGATTGTAAATACGTGTAAATCGCGAGCCCCACGGCCTGCGCCTGCCGGCTCCCCGCCGGGGTCACTCTGGTACGCCCTTTGCACTACCAGTATCATGAGCACCCGATTCCCTTTCAGTACCGCCGCCGCCCTGCTCCTGCTCTTCCGGCTCGTTTCGGGTGTATGTCCCGCCTGCTGCGACGGGGCGGCCGCTGCCCTGCGCACCGAGCTGGAGGACCTGCAGCGCATGAAAACGCGCCTCCTGATCGATCTGCCGCTGGGCCGGGATTCCCGCTGCCGTCTGCTGTGCGTGGCGAACAGAAGAAGCTGCGATCCGGTGCTCCGGCCGCAGCGGTGGGCATTCGGTGTGTCGAGTCCGCTGTTCACGGCAGGACCGGTCTGCCTGGAAGGTATCCTGGCCCAGTTGTACAATCCCCTGGCCCACGGACCTGGAAGTGACGTCTTCACCGAGTCCGCCGGGATCGCCCTCGATATCGATCTGGATGTGGCCAGCCGGAAGGGCGTGCAGCTGATCCTGGTTCCGGGGCATTGGCGCCTCTTCGGCACGGGAAGAGAAGCCTCCCGTGTCCAGCTGGGCAGCGGACTGGCGATCCCCTTCGGAAGGAGGGTCGGGTGCGAGCTGGTGGGAATGGTCTCCGCTGCCCCGGAAGGATTGCCCGATCCTCTGGATGGGCCCTGGTACCAGGCGGAGCCGCCGTTTCCCGGAGGGCTCGTGTCCCACCTGGCCGGCTCACTGAGCGTCGAGCTCGATCGCGCGAGGCTGCTTCTAGTTGCCGCGGCATCGGGAGGCCGGTTCGCAACCTCCGGCTCGTTGTGCGCCCTCCATCTGAGCCTGGAGGCTCCCAGAGCCGGACTCGAGCTGCTGACAGGACACTGCTCGAGCGGGTTCGCGACGCCGGAGGGCGAATGGGCGCGGTTGGAGTGGCTGCTGGCCGCGCGGGCGGATTGGGAGTCCGGTCCCGCCCGGCTCGACGCCGGCTTCCGAAGGGAGATCGAGCGCCCGCCCCTGCTTCCGGAGGGTTTTCGGTGCAGCCGGGACCGTCTGAGCGGCGGTGCCGGGTTCCAGTGGCCGACCGGAGGCGGCTGCCTCCTGGGTGTAGGAGCGGACGCCGTGCTCGAGCTGCTGTGGTCGAGCCGCGGTTCCGGGGACCGGAAATGCCGCCTGGAGGTCCCGGCGTCTCTGGAGTGGTGTTCCTGGAGTCTCGAGCTGGCAGCCGTCGGGAGCCGGCAAACGGCCGGGCGGCGGACAGGGCAGCTGCGCCTGTCGGCGGCGCATCGTCCCTCCTGGGGGAAGATCGATCTGGAGGTGGCGTATCAGGGGGGAGAGGAGAGCGGATTCCACCTGGCCGCCGCGCTCGAGGCTGTCGGGGAGGGCAAACGCCTCTACCTCCGGGGGGAGACAAGGAAGGCGCTGAGCCTGGAGGATCTGACGGACTATTTCACTCTCCGTCTGGGCTGGGAGGCGGAGCTGCGGCAGCGAGGGAGGGGAAGGCCGCAAGCGTCCGTCAGAACTCCCGCACCTCGACCCTGGTGAGGAGATCTTCGTAGTGCGACGGCTCGACCCGGCCCGGGTAGAGATTCAGGCAGTTGGCCGTGCCCAGAGCCGCGGAGCGGCGCAGTGCCTGCTCCAGGGACTGGCCCCGGAGCAGCGTGTAGGCGATCCCGGCGGTTGCCGCATCACCGCTTCCGATCGGGTTGCGGACCTCGACCCCGGGGCTGACGGCACGGAGGTGATGCCGGCCGTCGAATCCTTCGATCCCCTCGGACCCCCGGGTAATGACGATCCACTCCAGGCCGTAGCTGTCGCGAACCCGGCTGAAGGCCGCCTTGCGCTGCTCGGGATCGGACAGGCTTCCTCCGGTCGGGCTTCCTCCGGTGAGGCTCTCCAGCTCGAAGAGATTGATTTTCAGGACGGTCGGGGAGCCGTCCAGGGCGACGCGGCCCTGGGTCTTGTAGGAGTCGAGGATCACCGGGATGCCGAGCCGCTTCGCCGCTTCGACATACCGGCGGTAGCAATCCTCCGGCGCTCCGGGCAGGGATGTGCCGGCTATCACCAGCAGCTTTGCGGCGGCAAGATGTTTGCCGAACAGCCCGTCGAAGCGCCTGAGCTCGGAAGGTCTGAGGGAGGCGGCCGGTTCGATGAGCTCGGTGGTGATCTCCCCATCCTCCAGGATCGTGACGCAGGTTCGGGTTTCACCCAGCGTCCGGACATAGCGGTGGGCAATGCCTTCCTCCCTGACTGCCCGGCGGAAGCGATCCCCGTTGCTGCCGCCGAGGAAGCTCAGCAGGAGCACGTTCTCCCCCAGGCCGCGCAGGACCCGGGCCGTGTTGGCCCCCTTGCCGGCCGGGAAGAACTCCGCCGACTGCAGGCGATTGACCCGGCCCACCTCCATCCTGGGGATCCTGTAGATCTTCTTCCAATCGGGGTTGTGGCCGACCACGAAAATCATCTCACATAACTCGCAGCAGGAGCTTGGCCGTTTCGAAGTAGATCGTCAAACCCGACACGTCGATCAGGGTGGCCATCAGGGGGCCGGCCATCACGGTCGGATCCATGCCCAGGCGGGAGATGATCAGCGGGGCCAGGGCGCCGACCAGCGTGGCCACGATGACCACGAAGCACATGGCCGTGCCCACGGCAAGGGCCTCGTTAAAGGACACTTCAGGGGGCAGGAGCATGGCCCTCAGCACCGTAAGGATGCCCAGGCACACCCCGATCAGCAGGCCGACGAGGATCTCCTTGCCCATGATTCGCCAGACATCCTGAAAGCGCAGCTCCCCGGTTGCCAGGCCCCGGATCATCAGCGTGGCCGACTGGGTGCCGGAGTTGCCCCCGGTACCGGTGACGATCGGAATGAAGAAAGCCAGGACCACCGCCGCCTCCAGGACGTGGCGGTAGCCGGCAATGACATTGGTGGTGATGGTGGCAGCCAGCAGAAGGACGATCAGCCAGGGGATCCGCCGGCGCATCAGGGCGAACACGGAGCTTTCCAGGTAGGTTGCCCGGCTGGCCGATACGGCGCTCATCCTGTAGATATCCTCGGTCTGCTCCTCCCGGATGACGTCTATGATGTCGTCGAAGGTGACGATACCCAGAAGGCGGTGATAGCGGTCCACGACCGGAAGGGCCAGCAGATCGTAGGTCTCCAGTATCTTGGCCACCTCCTCCTGGTCGGTGTCCTGGAACACGGTGATCACCTCTTTCACCATGATGTTCTGTACCAGGTCATCGTCCTGGCCGGACATCAAATCCCGCAGGGAGACCACGCCGATCAGCCGTTTGAGCGGATCCAGCACGTAGATGTAGTAGACGGTCTCCACGTTCTGCATGTTCCTGCGCACCCAGGACAGGGCCTGGGACACCTTCAGGTTGGGTCGGATTGCCAGGTAGCGGGTGGTCATCAGCCCCGCGGCATCGTCGTAATCGTACTTCAGGAGGAACAGCGTTTCCTCCTTGGCTTCATTCCCCAGGGCGTTCCAGACCGATTCCCTCACTTCGGGGGAGACGGACTGGATGAAGTCGGCCAGGTCGTCGGGATCCATCTCGGCGAGCAGGGCTTTGGCATGATCCCTGGTCAGGGAGCGGATCAGCAGCTCCTGTTTGGATATCGGCAGGGTGTCCATCAGATCGACCTTGCGCTCCAGATCCAGGATCCGGAAAAGCTTGAGCTCCTCATCCTCTTCCAGATCATCCCAGATCTCGATGAGCTCGTTGATCGGGATCTGGGCGACGGTCTTTTTCAGCTCCTGATCTCCGAGAGCCTTCAGGTATTCCCGCAGGTTGTCCAAGAATCCCGTCATGCTTCCTCCTCGTCCCACTGTCCGACCAGCAGGATCTCCCGTTCCAGCTGAAAGCCGTATGCCCGGCGTACCTCGGTTTCCAGCAGGCGGATCAGCTGCCGCACCTCCTGCGCCCGGGCCGCTCCGGTGTTCACGATGATATTCCCGTGCAGCCGGGAAACGCAGGCTCCCCCGATGCACGTGCCCTTCAAACCCAGGGAATCGACGAGCTTGCCCGTGGGACTGCCGAACTCCCGGTTGTTTTTGAATATGCTTCCCGCACAGGGGTAGAGAAAGTGGCCTTTGCGCTCCCGATCACGTTTGATCCACTGCATCTTCTCCTCTATCTGGCTGCGCCGTCCCTCGACCAGGGAGAAGGTCGCGCCCAGGATCAGGGATCCGGAGTGCTGGAACGGCGAGCTCTTGTAGCCGAACCGTGCCTGTTCCGCCTCCATGGTGACGATGCGTCCCGAACTCCCGCAGTGCTCCACGGTCAACAGCACCTCGGAGATAGATCGGCCGTAGCAGCGCGCGTTCATCCAGACCGAGCCGCCCACGCTGCCGGGCATGGAATAGATGAACTCGAGGCCGGAAAGACCGTGCTCCAGGGCCAGGGAGCTGGCATCGCTCATCGGGGTGCCGGCCCGCGCAACCAGGGTGTGCCCCTGCTCCGATCGGGTCACGCTGCATCCCCGCAGGCTGCCCATGTCGATCACAGCTGCACGGATGCCCAGGTCTGACACGAGGATATTGGCTCCCGCCCCCAGCACGAAGACAGGAATCTCCCGCTCGGCGAGCTGCCTGTAGCACTGGGCAGCCTCCTGCGGGGTGCGCGGTTCGATGTAGATGTCTGCAGGTCCGCCGATGCGGAAACTCGTGTGGTCTTTCATCGGTTCATCGCAGGAAACGGGGCAGGGTAGGTTGATTTTTTCCGAAATTTTCCCTACGTTTCTCACAGGCAGAGTCTATATACAAACCAGTAAATAATCTACAGCGTTGCCATCTCGTGGACTCGAGGGCCAGCGATCATTAAAGGAGGATTGAGGTGCCGCTTCCCCTTCGGCTGTACAACACTCTGGGCAGAGAGATCGTCCCCTTCGTTCCCATCGAAGACGACGAGGTGGGTCTGTACACCTGCGGGCCCACGGTGTATCAATACGCCCACATCGGGAATTTACGCACCTATGTCTTCGAAGATCTCCTGGTACGCACCCTGCGGCTGTTCGGTTATCAGGTCAGGCACGTGATGAACGTCACGGATGTGGGACATCTGACCGACGACGCCGATCAGGGGGAAGACAAGATGCTCAAGGGCGCGCGGGAGCAGCACAAGAGTGTCTGGGAGATCGCGGAGTTCTTCAGGGACGCCTTTTTCAGCGACCTGAAAGCCCTCAATATATCGATGCCGGACATCACCTGCCGCGCCACCGAGCATATCCAGGATATGATCGACCTGATCCGCCGCATCGAGGCCGCGGGGTTCACCTATCAGTCGGGAGGCAACCTGTACTTCGACGTAAGCAAGACGCCGGACTACGGAAAGCTCACCGGGCAGGTCCGGGAGGAGCTGAAGGCGGGAGCCCGGATCACTGTGGATCCGAACAAGAGGAATCCCCACGATTTCGTTCTGTGGTTCACGCGCTCGAAATTCGAGCACCAGTCCATGCTGTGGGACTCTCCCTGGGGCAGGGGGTATCCGGGCTGGCACATAGAATGCAGCGCCATGAGCATGAAGTACCTGGGCGAGCAGTTCGATATACACTGCGGCGGCATCGATCATATTCCCGTGCATCACACCAACGAGATCGCCCAGAGCGAGGCCGCCACGGGCAGGAAACCCTGGGTAAAATACTGGCTGCACGGGGAGTTCCTGGTGCTGGCCAAAGAGAAGATGGCCAAATCGTCGGGTAATTTCCTGACCCTGAGCAGTCTGCGGGAGCGGGGCTACGATCCCCTCGACTACCGCTACTTCTGTCTTGGAGCCCACTACCGTTCTCCTCTGCAGTTCAGCTACGAAGCCCTGGATGCGGCCCGCAGCGGCCGGCTCAACCTGGTGGAGCGGGTCCTGCGTCTGAAGGGGGAAAACCCGGCGCTGGAGCCGGCCACACCGCAGCGGCTCGAGGGAAAGGCCTCAGCCCTGCTGGTGAGCTTCAACGACGCCCTGGCAAACGACATGAATGTGCCTCGGGCTCTCGTCGCCTTTTGGGAGCTGATCAAGGACGGGACCGTAGAGCCGCAGCAGAAGTGGGGGGCGTTGCTGGAGATGGACAGGGTGCTCGGCCTGGATATCTGCGCGGTCGAGCCGGAAGAGCTGGATCCGGAGCTGAAGGCCCGGGTGGAAGAGCTGATCGAGCAGCGGGAGCAGGCCCGGCGGCGAAAGGACTTCGCTGCGGCGGATGAAATTCGGGATCGGCTGCGCTCGCAGGGTATCATTCTCGAGGATACCCCCTCCGGCCCGCGCTGGAAAAAAGAAAAACTTTGAGCAGATTTTGTAACGAAGTACCCGGGTCCGTTGTTTACAATGATGCGTGAGGATCTATTCGACAGGGCTTATGAGTCGCTCTTCCCGGTACTGTTCCGGATTGCCTATCGCATCACCGGAAGCAGCAGCAGGGCGGAGGATCTCTGCCATGAGGCGTTCATCAAGTACTGGCAGCGGGAGGAACCTCTTCCCGACCTCGAACAGACCAAGTACTGGCTGATACGCGTTCTGAAGAATGTCTCTTTGAACTATGAGAAGAAGAGATCCAGGGAGCAGCGGGCCTACGGACGATTGCAGAAGAATACACCCCAGTTTTCCAAATCCACGGATCAGGAGTTTTTCAGAGAAGAGACTCGAAGCATCGTCCAGGAAGCATTGAGCAGGCTTCCTGCCAAGATGCGGATGGTCCTGGTTTTGAAGGAATACGGGGATCTGAATTACAAGGAAATTGCCGGCATTTTGGGTATCAGTGAGGGGAACGTAAAAGTAAGGGCATTTCGAGCGCGTGAGCGTCTGGCTCAGCTGCTCGACGGCGAGATCGGTTGAAGAAGAGAGGGATATGAACTGTCCCAACCCTGACCTGCTGTCCGCCTTCCTCGATGGGGAGGTGCACTCACCCTGGTCGCAGAGAATCCAGGAACACATAGACGGCTGCAGGCGCTGCCGACAGACCGTGGCGAAGATGCAGTCTCTCAGGCAGCTGCTGCATACCGACCGGGAACCACCTGCAGAACCATCGATCGAGCGGGTCCGGGAGCGCTTGAAGGCCCGCGAGCCCCTTCGGCTGTGGCACAGGCCTTCCCTGTGGCGTTCCCGCATCAGCGTGCCTCTCCCGGCTGTCGCAGCGGTGTTCCTCGTGCTCCTGGGGATGGGGGGCCTCCTGGTTTTTCTCGGCACCCGGCCCAATTTCCCCTTCATGAGCATCCGGCAACAGCCCTCCGGAGTTACCGAAGTACAGGTGGCGGCCCCGATCGAAGACCTGGAGCAGCTGCTCAAATCTCTCGATCAGGAACCGATGAACCAGCAGATTATCTTCACTCTGCCCGAGGATACGGAGTTCCTGCAGTTCAGCGAACCGAAAATGCTGCGGGCGGAGGAGTACAGCAGGAGGTTGCGATGATCAGGCGCTTCCTGCTTCCCGCTTTGTTCCTGCTCTGCCTCGTGTCCGCGGGAGCCCAGGACGGTGATCTGGAGCGCTTCTTCCAGGATGAGGATCTGGAATCCTTGATCGACAAGGCTCTTCAGCTGCAGATCACGGCCAAGGTGCTTCCTCAGGACCAGCAGCCGGTGTGGAACACTCAAAGCAAGAAGATCACGATACCCGGACGAAGCGTTGCCGTGCGTCTGGTCGGAGACAACATCCGCATCGACGTCGTGTTCACCCCGTACCAGGAGGAGAGCGGCACCCTTCTCCTGGTCGCCCAGGGGCAGGTGTGGTTCTCCGAAGCGCCGGATGCGAAAACCACCTACCTGACCACGATTCAGAGCATCCCCGTTTCCTGGGGTGAGAAAGTTCTGTTTTTCCCCCTGGGTTTTTCCAAAGAGCTTGCCAATACGCAGACATTCAATATACAACTCGAAGTAGAGATCTATCCGTACAGAGATCTGTTCCGTGCACCCGTAGCTGAATAAACTCTGAAGTAACATGAAAGAAAAGGAACAAATCCCCAAACCGTTCTTCAGGCGAACAGAGGTCCTGTTCACGACGATCCTGCTGGTACTACTGGGCGTGCTGTTGATCAGCTCGAGAATGACCGGGCGCCCGCCCCAGATAGTGTCGATCACGCCGAAGATAGGATTTCCCCAGGACGTCATGGTCATAACGGGCAAGTACTTCGGGGATGAGCGCAACGGAGCGGAGGTGGTCATAGGGGGATACGCACCCGTTTCATCGGGGTATCTGGACTGGTCGGACACGCAGATAAGCCTTCGCATCCCCGAAGAGGTCAGCTCCGGAATGGTGCGGGTTATCACCAAGAACGGCAAGAGCAAGGGGCTGCTGTTCACCAACAAACAGCAGATCCCGGTGGTGCTTTCCGGGCCGGGCAAACCGGGGCAGCCCTACATCAGCAGCCTGGAGCCGGAATCAGGCTCCGTGGGGATGCTGCTTACGATAAGCGGAATGAACTTCGGCCTGCAGCGCGGCAGCTCCCAGGTCCGGTTCACCTGGATTTCCGGTGACCCGACACGGGAGTATACGGAAGTGGAGGATTCGTCTCTGGTTCCGGCCGCGGACTACGACCTGGATTACGAGCAGTGGAGCGATCGTGAAATCCAGGTGTGGGTGCCCGACGGCGCCTCCTCGGGTCAGCTGGTCGTGATCACCGACAAGGGCAGAAGCAACGCGGTCTTCGTAGAGATAGAAAGCGCCGCCGGGACCAAGCTTTTTCCCGAGAAGCGGACCTACTCCGTGCAGTACTCGCTGGAGATCGGATCGGTTGTAGCGGAGGGTGAGAACACCCTCAATCTCTGGGTGCCCCAGCTGATCGAGGCACCGGAGCAGAGGGAGATCCAGCTGGTGAATGAGCAGCCGCAGCCCCTGTTCGACAATGTCAGCGGCGTCAAGCTCTTCAGCTTCGACAATCTCGAGGCCGACAAGAGCTACAACGTCTTTCAAAGTTTCATGGTGGACCGCTACTCGGTGGAGACCAAGATCAACGTGGCCAAGGTGCCGACCAGCTACGATACGGACCGGCGGATTTACAAACGCTACACCTCCACCGATCCGCTGGTGCCGGCTGATGACGAGAACCTCCTCAAGATCGGAGCACGCATCGTCGGCAGGGAGCGAAACCCGTACCGGAAGGCGCGGGAGATCTACCGCTACGTCCTGACGCAGCTGCAGGTAGATCCGGAGTACATGGAACGGGATATTCTCAAGGCTGTCGAAGACAGGAAGGGCAATCCCTACATCTACGCCGTCCTGTTCAGCGCACTGGCCCGCGGCCAGGGTATCCCGGCGCGCCCGGTCGCCGGGTACCTGATCGACCGGGATCTGCAGGCCGCCAGGCACTACTGGGCGGAGTTCTATATCGAAACGGTCGGCTGGATCCCCGTGGACCCGATCCTGGGGGAGGGGAAGATACGGGTGAACATTCCCCCCGAAGTCGATCCCTACGCCTATTTCTTCGGAAACCTCGATTTCAACCACCTCGCCCTGTCCAAGGGTCTGATAGAGCTGAACCAGCTGGATCCCGGGGCGCGTACCGTCATGAGGCCCGATATACCCTCCCTGCAGTCCTTCCACGAAGAGGCCGGCGACGCGCTTTCCAGCTACAATGTCTACTGGTCGGATCTGGAGGTCCTGGGGATCTACTGAACCCGGG
>JAFGQJ010000175.1 GCA_016935715.1 Spirochaetales bacterium | reverse complement strand
GCGCACCGCGGTGCCGCAGATCGGGCGCCTTCTGGCAGACCCGTATTGACAAAGGACCTCGAGCAATCCTATTATTCACTGTAACATCTCGGGGGCGTAGCTCAGTTGGCTAGAGCGCGTGAATGGCATTCACGAGGTCGTGGGTTCGATTCCCGTCGCCTCCAAAAACCGATGGCGAATGATTTTACCTCGGGTCAGTTGGATCCCGAGATCGCTGATCTCATGGGTATCCAGGAAACTACCCCGGCACCGAAACCCGGCTTCTCCGATCTGTTCGAAGAAGAGGTCCATATCGACAAGAAGGGCCCGGAAGAAGTCGACCTGAGCAGGAAAAGCTTCGATATCCAGACCGTTTTCCAGGGCAAGCCGAAGCCCTATTTCAGAGACAAAAACTACTACAAGAACCTTCTGTCCGATCAGGGGGAAACCGGGCGGCGCGTGCATCAGCTGCTGACCCAATTTGCCACGGCCAAGGATCCCAAAGACAGGTCCGTGTATCGCGCCCGCCTTACAACCGCCTACTGGGAGCTGGCCGGGCATGTCGCCGTCAGGGTGTCTCCCGAGATGCCGATCTACAAACGGCTGCTGCTGCGCTTCGGGATACTCTCCCCCACGCTGCTGTCCGCAGAACAGAGGGACGTGATCAGCCGCATCATCGTCGAGAACGAGACAGGCGAGCCTATCCACTATCAGGATGAATGGCTGACCAAGGTCGCACAGAGAGCGGTCAGACCTTCGGCTACCGACGAGGTAAAAAAAGCCCGTCTGGACGACGACCAGAAAACAGTCGAGATCGTGGAGAAACGCCAGGGCCAGCGGCAGGCCGAGCTGTCCCTGCTCCAGAACAAGATCGGCCAGCTGGATGAGCTGGAATCCAACCTGCTGAACCACGTGCAGGTGATTCTGCGTCACAGAACGCGCCCGGAGTTCGGAGGCCTGAAGGACGTATTCGGTCCCGAGCAGAGAGAGGCGATCAGCCAGGTGAATACGATCCTCCGGCATCTGAGCAACCTGGACCGGGATATCAAGTCCTCCTACAACTCCCTGGAAAACATGGACGAAGAGCTGCAGGAACTGCGGGAAAAGGCCGAGGGTGTGGAGCTTTCCGTGGACAGGGGGGTCGTCACCAGCGAGTTCCAATCCCTGCGGCAGATGTCCAAGATGTGCGTCGGCAGGCAGGGAAACCATTTCCCCATCCTCATGAAACAGTACTTCCGTCCCAACATCCGGGAGATCTGTACCCGGGAGAACGTGATCAACGCCATGGCCAAGGTGGAATCGCTGGACCCCGGAGTCTTCGAGCGGACCTTCAAGGGCCAGACCAGCCGCATCGTTCCGCACGTACTGCTCCTGCCCAACTTCGGGGACACCGGCATCTGCTGGGAACCCTTCGAACGCTACAACCGCGCCTCCAGCCGGGGGCGCGTGGCCATACCCCTGTTCCCCAAAGACGTCGAGGTCGCCGTGATTTCCGCGCTGGCGGACCTGCGCTGGCAGGTGGCCAAGGAGAGGGCTCAGCACTACTGGATGGAGGAGGGAATCACCGGACGCTACTACCAGTGGTTCCAGGAGCAGAGGCTCCGGGGAGATGTGAAGGATTACTTCATCCGGGATTACATCCTCTGGATCACCAAAGAGAGTCAGGGAACGCAGAAACTGGAGCGGGATGTGCGGGGGATCTTTTGGCGCATGATGCCCTTCCCGCAACCGGTCAAGGACAGCCTCAAAAACCGCGGCTTCGTGTACGGCGAGCTGTACAAGAAGGACGTCAATATTTCCATGTCCGACGGCTACTAAAATCCGTCGATCTGCGGATCGAGCCGATGGCCGGCTATCTCTTCCTGCGAAACAGCGGTATGAAGTACTTATCCATATCGATCTTGCGGGACAGCCACTTCACCACCCGGCCGTAGATGAAGAACGAGGCGGCGATGGATCCGATGAACACCACGATCATGAGGATCGAGAGTACGTTCGGATTCAGGGAATCCCGGAAGACAGCCGAAATCAAGACGAGAAAGAGCACGATCAGGAGAAACATGATCAGCAGGTTGAACACGGTGGCGCCCAGCAGGAACAATACGGTGTTAACTTTTTTGTTCATTCTTATCCCTCACTCCGCTAATGATGTAGCTGATCAGCAGGGCAATCCCCGCCACCACGACCGTTGAATCGGCAACGTTGAATACCGGCCACCGTTCGAAGCCGAAGATACCATAGAACTTGAAATCGATGAAATCGATCACGCCCTGCGGCCGGAAGTACCGGTCTACCTGATTGCCCAGCCCCCCTCCCATGATCGCCGCCAGGATCCAGCGCTGGCCCTGGGTGATATCCTTTGCCGCCAGGAAGTAGTACAGCACGATCGCCACGACCAGCATGGGCAGCACCATGGTCAGGATGATCCGACCCGTATCCCCGAAGCCGCGGCCGATGCTGAAGGAAAGGACCGGGTTCTGCACGAAGGTGAAGCGCAGGAAATCACCGATGATTTGAACCGGCTTCCCGTAGGGAAGTGTCCGGGCGACCGCCCACTTGACGATCTGATCCACCAATACGATCCCTCCGGTCAATGCGAGGGGAAGAAGTTTTTTCCGCAGATTCAAGACGGTGTACCCTCCAGCTGACGGATGCGCTCACAGTCCCGTGGGGATGTCGAAGAACCGGGTCTGCAGATCGGTCTCCCTCTGCAGATGTTCGGCCAACCGGGTGACCCCGGCAGTTTCGGTTGCGTAGTGACCCGCGAAGATCACATTGACCGCGCCCTCCAGGCAGTGATGATAGATCGTGTGATCCGCATCTCCGGTAATGAAAAGATCGAGTTTTTCCTCGATGGCCTGGTAAGCTTCATCCGCCGCTCCCCCGGATACCACTCCCACTGTGCGGACCGTCTCGGGCCCGAAGGGCAGAACTCGGACGGTCTGCTCGTGAGCGCCGCAGCAGGCCCGCACGACCTGCTCCAGGCTCATGGCCTCCTGCAGCGTGCCCTTGAGGCCGATTTTCGTACCCTTGTACTCCCCGAAAGGCTCGAGCTGCCGCAGACCGATTCTTCGGGCCAACCCGGCATTGTTGCCCAGCTGCGGATGCATATCCAGGGGCAGATGGACTGCGTACAGGGCAAGATCCGCCTCGATCAGCGCCCGCAGGCGCCTGTAGTGGTTCCCGGTGACCGCCAGGGGCCTGCCCCAGAACAGCCCGTGATGGACGAACAGCAAATCCGCCGCCCAATCCGCCGCCCGGCGGATGCTCTCCAGGCAGGCGTCCACGGCAAAGGCCACCTTATCGACTGTCTCCCTGCGGTGGGTGACCTGCAGCCCATTGAGGGCTACATCGGCTCCGGGAAACTCATCCAGTGCGAGAAGTCGGCGGATCAGGATGTCGAATTCCCCCAGGTGCATGGTCGCTCATTATAGCAGCAGGAGATAGGTGGATCAACTCGTTGGCTTGACATCGACCAGCCGGGAATATATTCTCAAATACAGAAAAAAACTGGAAGGATCGATGCCTCCGCAAGTCAATGTCGAACAAGTAAAACGGGCCGCTCACAATTCCGTTCCTCTGAGCTTCAAGACCTTCACCCTTCCTCATGACACCGAAGAGTATCTGGACGAGGTACTCAAAATTTTCCTGGGGGAGCTCGGATTTTCGGAGATCAAGGATCAGCTGTCCTACTGCCTGCGGGAGCTTGCAGTCAACGCGAAGAAGGCCAACACCAAACGGGCCTATTTCCACGAGAGAGGTCTGGACCTGCACAATCCCCAGCACTACGCCGAGGGGATGAAGAGCTTCAAGGAGGACACGCTGGAAAATATCGATCACTACCTCCAGAAGCAGAAAGAGCTGGGATTGTACCTCAAAATCGTGTACCACACCCGTGAAAAGACTTTCTCCATCTCGGTACGCAACAACGTGGAAATCACGAAAATCGAGCAGATCCGCATCTTCGACAGGATTGCCCGCTCACGGGCCTTCACCAGCATGGAGGAGGCCTTCGCTACGGTGCTCGACCAGACCGAAGGCGCCGGGCTGGGAATCGTCATCCTGATCCTGATGCTGAAGAAGATCGGCCTGGACGAGGAGTCCTTCGCCATCGACGTGGAGGACGGGGAGACCGTAGCCACCTTGACCATTCCCTTCAATGAGATCCAGGTGGAGAAGATGGACGCCCTGACCCAGGAGATCATCCGGGAGGTCAAGGAGCTGCCCCAGTTTCCCGACAACATCCTGCATCTCCAGCGGCTGATCGCCGACCCCGAGTCGGAAATCACCGACATCGCCCGGCAGATCTCCACGGACCCGATGCTGACCGCGGATCTGCTCAAACTGGTCAACTCCGCCCAGTTCATGCTGCCCAAAAGGGTGGACAACATCGTGGAGGCGGTCAAGCTGGTGGGCATGAAGGGAGTACGGAACCTGCTCTACACCCACGGAACGCAGAAGATCCTGGGCCAAAAATACCGGGAGATGCGGGAACTGTGGCAGCATTCCTACCGCACCGCCTTCTATGCCTATAATCTGGCCAAGAGCTTCCGCCGCCGCAAGGAGATTCTCGACGACGTGTATGTCGGAGGGATTCTCCACGACCTGGGAAAAATCATCCTGGCCTCTCTGCATCCGGACCTGCTGGAACGAATTCGCGGCTTCTGCAGGGAGAAGGAAATCCCGTCGAATATGCTGGAAAACTTCGCAGCCGGCATGAACCACGCCGAAGTGGGGGCTCTGATCGCCGAGAAGTGGAACTTCCCGGAGCAGCTGGTGGACGCCATCCGCTTTCACCATGCACCTCTGGAGTGCAAGGATCAAAATCGGGATATCGTATTCAGCGTCTATCTGGCCAATGCCATGACGGGTCTGGAGCAGGAGATGATCGTGTTCGATCAGATGGAGCGCTGGGTCCTGGGCGACTTCGGAATCCAGAACGAAGAGCAGCTGCTGCGCATTCAGAACCGGCTGGCCGACGCCTTCGACCAGCAGCGATCCCGCTTCTAGACTCCACCGATCCCGGAGCACAAGAGAAACCAGTCCCATGAACATCCGCAAGCTGCTCGGCACCTACCGGGGATTGGACCGCAGCATCTACTTACTGTGTCTGGCCCAGGTGGTCAACAGCATCGGGCATTTCGTGCATCCCTTCCTTACCATGTTCCTCACTCAGAAGATCGGCATGGATCCGGTGGAGGCGGGCACCTACGTCATGCTCTCCGCCGCAGCCTGGGTGCCCGGTTCCCTGCTGGGCGGCAGGATCGCTGACAAGGTCGGGCGCAAACAAATCCTCGTTATTTTCCAATCCCTGGCTGCAGCCGCCCTGGTTCCCTGCGCCTTCCTGGGCGTATCGCGGATCATACCCTGGCTACTGATCGGTTCCTCCTTCCTGCAGGGAGCGGCCGAACCGGTCAACGACGCCATGATCACCGATCTGACCACGGCCGAGCGGCGCAAGAGGGCTTTCAGCCTGCTGTACCTGTCCCACAATATCGGGTTCGCTCTGGGACCCATGATCGCCGGATTCCTCTTCACCCTCCACCTGGCCTGGATCTTCCTCGGCGATGCGATCACCACAGGCATTGCCGTCATCCTGATCGCCGCATTCATCAGGGAGTCTGCGCCGACAGAAACCCAGATAGCGGAGAGCTTCGCCCGGGACCGCGGCAGCGAAAGAGCCGAGCGGGGATCCCTGATCAAGGTCCTTGTAAAAAGGCCGTTCCTGGTTGCCTTCATGTTCATCCACGTGATTCTCTCGTTCGTCTACTCCCAGACGGCCTTCGGTCTGCCGCTGCAGCTGTCCGAGGTTTTCGGGGAGGGCGGCGCCCGGATGTACGGGACGATCATGAGCTTCAATGCCGTAGTGGTCATCGTCCTCACCACTTTCCTGATCCACACCACGGACCGCATCCAGCCGGCCCTGACCGTGGCCGTCTCCAGCCTGTTCTTTGCGGCGGGATTCGGAATGATCGGGGTGCTGCGCACACTGCCCCTGTTTCTGCTCTCCACCCTGATCTGGACCGTTGGGGAGATCCTGGAAGCAACCAACACCAGCGCATACGTGGCCAACCATTCGCCGATCACCCACCGGGCCCGGATCAACGCGGTCGCACCGATCATCATGTGGAGCGGATTCGCTCTGGGACCTCCCCTCTCCGCACGGTTCATCGAACGGTTCAGCCTGTACCGGATATGGCCTCTCTGTCTAGGGCTGTCCATGGTCGCCGCCGTTCTGCTGCTGGGTCTCCACCTAGTCGAGAAGCGTGCCCGGAAAAGGAGGATCCCGGCTGGTAAGAGCAAACCTTGACTTTGATTTTTCTATATATTACTTTTTGGATGCATTTGGAAGCCAGTTCCCTGATAACAGGAGGAAACAATGTCGATAATCCTGTACTCGACACCCAGCTGCGGATTCTGTACGAAGGCGAAGCAGTACTTTCGTGAAAAACACATTCCCTTCACCGAATACAATGTGGCGGCGGATCAGAGGAAAGCGGAGGAGATGGTGCGGAAGTCCGGTCAGATGGGCGTACCGGTCATTGATGTGCACGGCAAAATCATCGTAGGATTCAACCAGCCGGAGATAGAACGCGCCCTGAGGCGATAGCATCGCGATCCGGAGAGGAGGAAACTGTGGCTCACAATACCGTCGTAAGCTGGACCGAAGGCATGGCCTTCGATGTGGAGCTGGATGGACACCATTTCATCGTCGATGCCGACGAGCAGTTCGGCGGCAGAAACAAGGGTCCGCAGCCCAAAGGGCTGCTCCTCTCCTCTCTGGCCGGATGCACGGGCATGGACGTGGTGTCCCTTTTGGGAAAGATGAAGGTTCCCTTCGATCGTTTCAAGCTGGAAATAGAGGGTAAGCTGGCCGATGATCACCCGAAGTGCTACACCGATATCCTCATCCGCTACATCTTCCACGGCGCCGAATTGGATCGAGGCAAGATCGAGAAGGCCGTCGGCCTGTCGGTGGACAAGTACTGCGCAGTCCACTACATGCTGTCGAAAGCGGCCAACCTGCGGCACGAGATCGTACTGAATCCCGACTGATCACCCTTTCGGGTTGGCCGGTTCAGCAAAAATCCCGGACAAAAACCGAAGCAACACGTAAAGAATCCCCGTTATTCACAATGCAGCCGGCCAAGGGCGGTTCACCCGGCTACAATATCGCCACAGGGGGTTCGTCATGAACAGACACAAGGGTCGTATCGAAACCGTGCGGCCGCTGATCCGGGGCAGCCGCCTCAGGGTGCAGCTCACCGTGTGCGATACAGACGGTCAGCAGCATGTAGCCTTTCTCCCGGACCGGGAGCTGTCCGCACTGCTGCCCCGCTCGATCCTGCTTGCTTCGCTTCGGGACGTCCCGCGGGAGCTGCTGGAAACCATCGAGCCCATGCTGAACAAGATGATCAAAGGACGGATGGTTCGTCTGTGGCAGTATTCCCAGGCGTGGTATGCCTCTTTTCTTCCGTGGCGCTCGGTTCATTTCGCCGACCCATGACGGAGGAATACCAGGCCTGCAGGACGATGCCAGCAGCCACCGCTACGTTGAGCGATCGTTTGGCTCCGGCCATGGGAATGGTAACCCGGCCCGCCCCGTCAGCTGCCAGAGCCAGGCTTTCCGGGCTCAGGCCAAGCTCTTCGGATCCCACCAGCATGATACCCCGCTCGGGAAAACGGAAATCCCCCAGATGCGTTCCGCCCACTTCCAGGGCAAATATTCCGCTGCGGTTCTCCAACCCGGCCAGCTCGGACAGCTCGGCAAAGCGCCAGGGCATGATTTTGATTGCGCCCCGGGCCGACTTCAGCGCCCGCGGGTGCAGTGGAGAGGCTGTCAGCGGAGAGAGCAGCAGCTGTTCGACGGCGAAGGCTTCGGATGAGCGAAAGATGGCGCCGACGTTGTAGGGCGAACGGATCTCCTCCAGGTACACCTGCATCGGCGCCACCGTACGAACCCCGGCATCGAGCT
>JAFGQJ010000029.1 GCA_016935715.1 Spirochaetales bacterium | reverse complement strand
TCGCCGCTCCCAGCACGGTCTCCATCAGAATCTCGGGGATGTGGGGATTGGCTGCAAAATCCTCGACTCCGCTCTTGACCAGAGCAGAGGCTTCGGCGATCTGCAGTTCGATCTTCAGATCCCGGCGGGGGCGAACGAAGAGAGTGGCGAATATCGGCGCCTTGAACTCATCCTCGAGAGAGTAGGGAGCATAGTGAGGTTTCGTGACCGCAACCGTGCGGGTCCCCTGTTTGACCAGGGTTTCACAGGGAGTGGTACCCACGTATCGACCGTCGACCCTCACGGATGCTCCGGGCGGAAAGGTCGTGACACGCAGGTATTCCCCTTTGTCTCGCAGCCCCTTGAAGAACAGGAGCATGAACAGGATGAAAACGATCACCAGGGTATACAGGATCGTCAGGTACAAACCCGGAGACACGCCGAGAAACGGTCGCAGGCGAACCTCACTCTGATCGGCCTGCGTTTCCGCGGGTTGCGGTTTCCGCCGGACCGGCTTTCGCTTCTTTTTGGCCATAGCTCGGGCAATTATAGGAGTGGCCGTTTGCCTTGTCAATCCGAGAGGATTCATGATACTAATAACGGGTGATACCGGCCCGAAGAGGCGTCGGTTTCGAGGAGAATCAGGATGGCGGAACAATCGCAATGGGGTGAGAAAATCCAGAGGCAAACAGAGCGCTTTCTCACCTGGCGCAAGCGTCGCAGGCTGGCCAAAAAAGAACGGCAGAAGCAGAAGAATGTAGTCCTGGACTGGCTGGAAGCGATCGGTTCCGCAGTGCTGATCGTGCTGCTGATCAATCAGTTCCTTCTACAGGCGTACCAGATTCCCTCCCAGTCGATGGTTTCTACACTCGAAATCGGAGACCGGATATTCGTCAATAAACTGATCTACGGCCCCGAGCTCGTTCCCGGCATGATGAAGCTGGACTTTCCCAGAAAACCCAGGCGGGGGGAGGTGGTGATCTTTGAAAACCCTTCCTATATCCCGATCGGCCCCGTGAAGGACATCCTGCAGAGAGTGATCTACATGGTGACTCTTTCCCTCGTCGACATCGACAGGGATGAGTTCGGCAATCCCAAGCACCACTTTCTGATCAAACGGGCGGTCGGCATGCCCGGCGACCGACTGCGGCTGAATCAGGGCAACGTGGAGTTCCTCCTGCCCGGGGAACCGGGGTGGATCCCCGAGGAGGAGCTCAAGGAGACCCTGGGATTCGAATACAATATTCGCAGGATGTTCGCGCCTTCCGAGTATGAATACTTCAGAAAAGCCGGAATCGGGCTGGCCCTGCTGGACAGCGGCTTGCAGCCGTCGGAGGATCAGGATGAGGCGATCAGCCGTTATTTCTGGACCACGAAAAACGACAGCGGAAGCGTCTCGTGGCGCCAGCAGAGCCTGATCGACAATGTTGCGGTGGAAAAGTGGCGGTACAAGAGTCTCTACGCTCTGAAACCCTACAGTCACCTGTTGCACAGCCAGTGGCGGCTGCTGGAAAGGGGCTGGTACGTTCCGGAAAATCGGATTTTTCCGATGGGAGACAACCGGGACGACTCCCGGGATGCCCGCTATTTCGGACCCGTCAGTATGGATAAAGTACTGGGGCGCGCCCTTTTCCGGTACTGGCCTCTTGGCCGGCTCGGCGGCATCCGTTAGATGTATTCGACCTACGAACACTACAGCTCCGGTTTCGCAGGCCGCGCGCGCAGAGGGCTCGTTCGCAAGCTGTTCAAGCTGCTCATCGCCACTTTAATTCTCTATCTCGTGATCTCCAGCATGTTCCTGGCTGCGTTTCAGGTGGAATCCGGCTCCATGGAGCCCCTTTTGGAACCCCGGGATCGCATCCTGGTTTCCCCCCTGATATACGGTGCCCGGATACTGTTCTTTTCAGCCAGGCTTCCGGCGGTGCGGGAACCCGGGCGCGGGGATATCGTGGTCATCCGTTCTCCGCTGTACAGCCGGCCGAAACTGCCCCTGTCCCTGTTCGAGCCCCTGATCCGCTTCTTCTCATTCCAGCGGGGCAGCGTGGTGCGGGACGAGTCCGGGAGACGGATCCCGGCCTACATGGTCAAGAGGATCGTGGCCGTGCCCGGCGATACGGTCAGGATCTCCGGGTTCATCGCCTACATCCGCCCCGAAAACCGCACCGAGTTCGTCGCGGAACAGGAATTGATTGCCGGCTCGTACGAGCTCATCCTGGATTCTCTGCCCGAAGGGTGGGCCAAAGAGTTTCCCTTCTCCGGGGAGCGTCCGCCGGTAACGCTGGGAAAAGGCCAGTACTTTCTTCTGGGAGACAATCGTCAGGGATCGAGTGATTCCCGTTCCTGGGGACCGGTCGCACGGGATCAAATCGTGGGCAGGGTGATTTTTCGCTACTGGCCGCTGCCGCGAAGCGGCAGACTATGAGCGGACTCGTGCTCTGGCAACCTGCAGATCGCTTTTGCTGATCTCCCCTCTTTTCAGCAATCCATCTATGAAGGCCTTTACCAGCTTGGGATCGAACTGACTGCCGCTGTGTTTCAGCAGCTCCCTGGCTGCGGTGGATGGGGAAAGGGCTCTGCGGTACGGTCTGTCGCTCGTCATGGCGTGATAGGCATCGGCGATGGCGATAATCCGGGCATTGAGCGGGATCTCTCTGCCCTTCAGCCCGTTGGGGTATCCGGTTCCGTCGAAGTGCTCCTGGTGGGCCAGCACGATACGGCTCACTTCCCTGTAGGATTCATGATTCCCCAGTAGATTGGCCCCCAGCTCGGAGTGAGTCTTCATCACCTCCCACTCCTCCTCGGAGAGAGACGATTCCTTGAGAAGTATCCGATCCGGAATGCCGAGCTTGCCGATGTCGTGCAGCAGAAGGGAATCCCGGAGAACCTGGTCGACCTCCAACCCGATCTCCTCGGCTATCATCGTGCCCAGAGACAGCACGTCCCGGGAATGGCCGGCGGTCTTGGAATCCCGCATTTCCAGGGACTGGGAGAAGCTCATGCTCAGCTCCTCCATTCGGGTCTTCAACTCCTCGGTGCGGGCAAGGGCGAGCTGGAATTTCCGCATGGTCAGCAGGTTCTTGATCCTGGCGTCCAGCTCCCGGATATTGACCGGCTTGGACAGATAGTCGTCGGCCCCCGTTTTCAACCCTTCGATCTTGGAATCCAGCTCATGCTTCGCGGTGATCAGGATCACCGGGATGTGCATTGTGTTTTCATCCGACTTCATTTTGCTCACCAGCTCGAAGCCGTCCATCCGCGGCATCATCACATCGGTGACGATGATATCCGGGTGATCGTTCCGTACCCGATGCCAGCCGTCGAGCCCGTCTTGTGCGGTAATCACATCATGCCCGAAGCGCTTGAGCATCTTGCTGACGTAGTGACGAAGATCCGCGTTGTCCTCCACCAGCAGGACGACATCGGTGTCGCCGGCAGGCACGGTCTCACCGTACCTTTCATCCGCCGGTTCCACAGGGTAGAGCTCCCGCTCGATCAAGGCCAGATCGTCCACCGATACCTTGCTCAGGTCCGCCTTTCTGCGTTCTGATTTCCGCCTCTCCTCTCCTCCAAAGCTGAGGCTCAGCTTGCGCCGCTCGTCGTAACGCCTCTCGATAAAGGCATCCGGTACCAGCTTGTCGAGATTGTCCGGAAGGAGTATCAGAAAGCGGGTTCCCTTTCCCTCCTCGCTGAACGCCTGGATGTTCCCTTTCATCAGCTCCACCGCTTCCTTGACGATCGTCAGGCCCAGGCCGGTTCCCTCGTATCTTCGGGTGCTGGAAGTATCCACCTGCTGGAATCTCTTGAAGATGTCGGGCAGGTGGTCCCGGGGGATGCCGATGCCGGTGTCTTCCACCTCGATCATAATCGAACCCTGCTTTCGCCCGGTGCGTACGGTTATCGAGCCGCTCTCGGTGAACTTGATGGCGTTGCGCAGCAGGTTCATGAGTATCCGCTCGATCTTGTCCGCATCGAGGTATACGGGCGGAATGTTTGTTTCCCTGACGTAGCCGAGCTTTATTCCTTTCCGCTCCGTGACGTCTTCGAACACGGCCATGATGTCGCGCACCGTCTCATCCAGGTCCACGGCCCCCAGACGCAGTTCCATCTTCCCTGCTTCGAATTTGGAAAAATCGAGCATCTGATTGATCATGTCCAGGAGCTTCAGGCTGTTTCTGTACATCTGACTGACAAGCCTGGACTGCTCGGGCGCCATCTCTCCGATGTCGCCCTGGTAGAGGCTCTGGATTGGGCTGATGATCGAGGTGAGGGGGGTCCGGACCTCGTGGCTGACGTTGGCGAAAAACTGGGACTTGAGGACATCCAGTTTTTTCAGCTCGTCGTTCGCTTCGGCGAGGCTGTAGCGGGAGCTGAACTCCTTGAAGCGCATCTGGGTGGACAGGTGGGAGGTAAGGATCGCGAGTAAAGTCGTGCACACCAGGAAGAAATTATTGTTCAGGAAGATGGCAAAGTCGGATATCTCCTGGCTGAGAAGGATCGGCCCCAGATACGCTATATAGATCAGGGCGCACACGATCGCCGTCCTGACGACATCCAGGGGAAGGATGAAGATGAAACCGAACAGGACGATGTTGATACCCGCATAGTAGGGGCTGATATAACCTCCGGCCAGATGGATCATCAACACGATGGACAGGCCGTAGATGAGATACTCGAACATGGCGATCTCCCTGGGATGCCTGCTGCCCAAACTCGTCCTTACCAGAAAGAATACGCCGATGTTCAATACGACCACGCCGAGTCGAATGACCAGCAACTGCGTGTACAGATCCGGATACATGAAATAGTCCAGGATGTTGAAAAGCATGAAGGCGATGCTCGATACGACCGCCGAGAGTTTAACCTGGCGAATCGATCGCTGGATCGTTTCTGTTTCGAAATCCTGCTGGAGGGAGCTCTGACTCATAAGCTTGTCCTCTAAACCCGAACCAGGTCCTCGAATACCTTCTTGAAATACTCGGTTCGTCTGCGGTTGCTCTCCGGAGTGTAGATGCCCTTGAGAATTTTCATGATCCCCTGCTCGAGCTCTTCGGGACTGAGATTGTCGTGTCGTATCACTGCATTCCAGAGGGTATACCACTTCCACTGTCTATCCAGTATTTTTCCTTCCCGCTGGAAACGTTCCCGCAGCCGGCTTCCCGGCAGTGGCGTCAGGATCGTGGCATGTCCGCCGATCAGATTGTTCGAATTGATGAACTCGATGATCTCATCAACCGTTGCTCTTGTATCATTTTCGAAACCCAGGATGAACGAACCATAGACGCCGATTCCGTGCCTTTGGATGCGGTGGACGTATTCCCGGTAATGCTTGAACTGTCTGGCTTTCCAGTGATTCTTGTTGAGGCTTACCAGATTTTCCTCGCGCACGCTCTCGAAACCGATGAGCAGCGTCCGGCAGCCGCTTTCGTGAAGACTCTCGAGAAGCTGTTCGTCTTCGGCCACGGAGATATCGCAGACGGCAAACCAGGAAAAATTCAGCTTCTTGAACTCCTCTACCAGCGCGGCGGAATAACTGCGGTTGACGAACATGTTGTCATCGGCGAATCCGATCTGGGCGCGCTTCCAATGCTTCCTGATCTCCTGGATTTCCCGTACCACCTGCGGGATCGGTTTCCTCTTGTAGCGTTTTCCGTACACGTTCGAGGCCACACAGAACTCGCAGTCGTGAGGACAGCCGCGGGTGGTTTGTACGAACACGACCGGATAATCGTATTTGCACAGCGATTCGTAGCTCGGGACAGGGCTGTCGCTCATCTCGACCGTTTTGAAATCTGCTTGATCGTAAATTTTTCCGGGCTTCCCGCGCAGGAAATCGTCCAGGAAGGATGTCCACATATTCTCAGCTTCACCGATGAACACCGTGTCTGCGTGCCGTACAGCTTCCTGGGGACACACCGTAGCGTGAATGCCCCCCATCACCACGTATTTCCCGCGTTCTCTGAAGCGCGCAGCAATCTCGTAGGCCCGGTCGGCCTGGTGGGTCATGGCTGTGATTCCGATGATGTCGAAATCGCCGTCCCACGACAGCTCTTCCTGATTCTCGTCCAGAATCCGGACAAAGTGATTGCTCGGCGTCAAGGCGGCGAGAATCGGCAGACCCAGACCGATCCCGTTCCAGAAGTGCAGAATCGTCCGGATATCCCTGGAGGTTTTGACGTATTGCGAAAACTCCGGGTTATTGAAGAAATAAGCACCGGAAGGCGATATCAGCAGTATCCGCAGGCTCCGCCTATCCATGCGCTTTCCGGTACAGGACCGTTATCAGATCCAGAAAATCACCGATCGTCTCGATGTCCGCATACAGCCCCTCATCGATCCGGATTCCCAATTTTTTCTCGACGGTTGCGATGACTTCCATGGCCGTGAGGCTGTCGATGCCCAGTTCCTCTCTGACATTTACATCATCGGCCAGTTCCTGGATATCGATTCGGGAAATGCTCGAAAGTGTCTCACGCACGTGTTTGCGTATCTCCTCCATATCCTCCAGCCGCATTTCTTCGTTGGTGATGTTCGTCTGCATAGTACAACAGATTCTAGATTATCTCTATCGTCGCAGGAATTTTGTAGCCGGCGATGGCCTCCTGCAAAAGGGCTCTGGCGGCTCGTCTGTCCTCCTCCGCATCCCTGGAAGGCCTGTTCAGCTCGATTCGGGCTCGTATCGAATTGGTCTCACCGGTAACTTCCGCACTCTGGACCCGAGGGAGCAGCAGAAGTGCCCGCTTGACTTCCTCGAGGTCCACCATATTTCCGTTCACCTTGCGGGTTTTTTTCTTTTCCCCGACGAAGATATAGTGATCCCCCTGCTTCCTGGCCAGATCGCCTGTTTTCAACCACTCGCCGCAATACAGATCCGCTGTCTCTCCAGGGCGCCTTAAATACCCCCGGCACATGTCCCGGCCGTGCAACCACATCTCCCCGATCCCCTCAGCATTGGCCTCGTGCAATCGAATGTCGATTCCGGGGCAGGGTTCGCCGATCGTGCCTGCCCGTGCAGATCCTCTGATATTTCCCGTGGCCGGTGTGTATTCGGTCAAACCATACCCGTTGAGCAGCTCGACGTCGAATCTTTCGCGAATTCGATGGTATGCCTCTGCGGTGAGCACGCTTCCACCGGAAACGAAGACCTCGGCCGGCAGGCGGGCCCCGGCATCGAACAACCTGTACAGCATGGCAAAGATTTCCGGCACCGTGGTCACATACTTGATTCGATATGTATCGACGTACTCGAAGATGTAGCCGGGATGGATGGTGCGGCAGACTATCGAGGTAAGCCGGTTGAGCAGGGGGAAGAAAATGGCGCTCACGAGGGTGTAGATGTGGTGCATCGGCAGAATCGCCAGAATTCTGTCGCCCGGATCGCTCTGCAGGCAGCGGTGAAAACCGGCGGCACCCTGGATGTACTGTCCGGGGGGGATCAGCGCGCCCAATGGATAGCCGCAGCCCCTGTAGGTGTAGTTGATGGAGGCGATCTCTTCGTCTATCTCCCCGTCATGGCCCGCGTTTTCGCGGTGCCCGATGACCTTGAACTCCCCACCATCGTGTGAAATCACCGTGCATCCGCCAAGATGACTCTGCAGGTATCCGAGATGGTTCTTTTCGGCAAGCACCGCCGGGGGGCGGACATCGGCGAAAATTTCTGCAAGCTCGAGCCTGCGAAAATCCATGTTGGCCAGGACCGGTATCGCCCCGAGATCCATCAGAGCGAGGAAGGCGACGACAAAATCGATCGAATTGTGCAGGAAAAGCGGAACCGGCGAGCCTTTGACTATGCCCCATGTTCTCAGATCCCGCTTCATCGCTTCGATATTCCCGAGAAGTTGATCGGCGTACAGCGGCTTCGGGGTTCGCCTGGGCGTCAATTCAATGAAACAGGGTTCCCGAGTCCAGCTGCCGAGAGACGCTTTCACATTGTCGAGAAGCGCCATGACATCACTCGATGAGAGGTTTTGTCCCCGTAATTATCACCGCCTGAGAGGGTCGGCCCAAAGACAGATCCGTGGTTACATTCTCAAACCCGTATTTCTCGAAGAGCTCGGCCAGCTCATCGGCGCTGTAGAAATGGAAATAGCCGTCCTCCTCCAATTCGAACAGGTTGGCCGCTTCATTCAACATCGATCTTGCCTGCGTTAGGCTGGTGTGCATTTCACCGTACTGGAACGATCTCTTTGCCGATGTCTCCACCTCATGTATGTACTCGGTGAAGATAGTGGACAGATCCGAATCCGGCTTCATCGAGGAGACCAGCAGCAGCCCTCCGGGTTTGAGAGCTCGATAGCACTCAGAGAGGAGATACTCCCCGTTGAAGAGGTACGACAGCAGCAGGCTCGCTATGATTCTGTCGAAGGATTCAGCGGGAATCGGGATATCGAAATCCAGCCCGGAGTCGCCGAAATCCAGGGTTTCGAAACGCAGGGCTGAAGATTTCAGCGACTGGTAGTCGATTTCCTGCCCCTGTCCGGCGCCTCTCGAATCGGCACCCTGGATGAAATCATCCGCAACGAGGTCTTTGCGCACAAAACGTGCAGCCCTGTTGAATTCGACGACCCTTTTTCGCAGCTCCCTGTCCTTTATCCGTTCGATAAAATCGGCTCTCGATTCGGTGAGCGCTGCTCCCCGCAGCACCCGATAGAGCTCGGAAGATCCGATTCCCGCCAGTCTGTCGATATCGGTATTCCGGAGCCCGGAAATTTTGTCGCGCAGGAACTGCAGGTCAAGACGCGGATCAGCCAGAAAGTGGTCGACCGGGATCAATCTGTTGGGCTCCAGATCGGTGAGTCTGTAGCGGATATTCACGTTTTCACGTTCGGGATTGGCGAGAAGAAGGGCTTCGCACTTCTCGCGGGTCCTGTCCAGGGCTTCGGGGACGAGCTCGATCGCCTCTATGTCCAATTTGAAGTGACCGTGACCGTTCAGCGTGTACTCTTCCAGGAGGGCTTCTAGCAGGAGCCCGGTTCCGCATCCCATGTCTGCAATACGGTTCCCATTCTGGATCTTGAGAAGCTGAACCTCCCGTTCCAGGAACTGCCTGAAATCTTTCAGGTTTCGGTAAAAATCATACCCGGAGCTGTCGCGGTTGTTGCCGATCAGATAGTCGCGCCAATAATCCGCGTTCGCGAACGTTTCCGCGGTTTCCAGGCGTTCCCTTTCGTAGCTGATCAGCCTCAGAATCTCCCGCTTCGGCGGATCCAGCGACTCGATGGATTCGTCGTGCAGCGCGGAATAGATACGCTCGGTTATCAGTCTGAATGTGAAAACCGCGTCATCGCTCGTTCGCAGATTGTGACCGGCGGGAAGCTCGAGCACCTCACGCGGGGCGTCGGCCTCGACGCTCATGATATCGCGTACTTCCTCGGGGCCGACCCACTTGTCGTGCTGTCCGTAGATCCAGAGGACGGGAATGCCGATCCTGGCCATGTCTCTTCGGGCATCCGTCATGTACGCATATTTTTTTTCGATCAGATCCTTCGCTATCCGATCCATATCGAGGATATGCCCCAGCATGCCATGCAGACCGCTGGGTATCCCCATCTTGTGATTGCTGATGATGTCTACCCCGGCCAGTATGTTGCCTATCGTTGTCTCTGCGCAGGCGACTCCCATGCAGGAGATCCAGAGGCTGACACGATGCTCATTGTCCCCGCACGAGGACAGGAACTTGCGCGCATCGATCGAGGACATGCTGAATGTGAGGAGGATCACGTCGGTTGGTTCGAAGTACTGATTGTGGAAAGCAAAATCGAGACTAGCCTGCAGGTCATCCAGCCCCTGGCTCACCTGATAGTGAAGCATTTCGTATCCGCGTCTGCTGGTGGGGTGCTCGTTGTA
This sequence comes from Spirochaetales bacterium, assembly GCA_016935715.1. GTDB lineage: Bacteria > Spirochaetota > Spirochaetia > SZUA-6 > DRHE01 > JAFGQJ01. The sequence goes on along the minus strand of JAFGQJ010000029.1, from coordinate 7,688 downwards.
GCTTTCCCCCGGCCGGTTGATGCCGTCGTATCGGAGTACGGTGATGTTTTTCTCCCGCAGCTCAAAATTGTACAGGAGAGTCGTGACGAACGGAGACAATGCCTCTTTTTTCTTGCCGAACGCCGGCGGTATGATTACCACCGGCGTTTTTTTTCGCAGGCCATTGGTATTTATCAGTCCGCTGATGCCCTGTCCTCTGGAATTGTGATACCGTACCGGGATCGACCGGGCACGGAACCTGCTTCCGCGCTGATCTCCATCCTGCTGCTCGTCGGCGTCCCGGCGTTGTGATGGAGCTACCTTTCGAAAACCGAAACGGCAGCGTTTGATTCCAGCCTCGACCCCCAGTAGAAGTACCGTCGTGCGAATGTCGCTGGAAATCTCTTTCAGATGGCGGATTTCACCCTGTTCACCCAGATCGAGACTGCCGTCCAGCTGGTATTTGACGGTGTATCCCGGACGTATCACTGCCCGATCTTCCGTCGGGACGGAAATCTGACACAGGAATCCCGTTCTGCTGATGTCGATCAGCCTGCCGCCTACGGGAGTGGAATGCGAGCTTCCGTCCGAGATCCAGAGATCCACGTGGCTGGAGAATTCGATGTACTTTCTCTGATAGGAACGTTTCTCGGAACGGTATATGGTCCCGGGAATTTCGAACACTATGCCTCCGGGATTTCGTTCAACAAGGGAAGTTTTGAAGAAATAGCTCCCACCGTTCAACAGAAACCCGAAATAGGTGGTCGTCCGCTCAGCGAAAGAGGACGAGTCCAGGGAAGAGGGGCTCTTCAGCTCGAAGAAACCGCTTTCGCCGTTCAACGTTTCGATCCGCAGCTCATGGATCCTCATGTTTTTTGTGGTCAATACGTTGAGGGCAACCCTGCGGATGCACAGCTCCCTGAGGATATTCAAGATCTCGCAGCGGTCTTCTATCTGGAACTCTTCGTCGAGAGAGCCGTGCATCAGGTGGTCGCACAGGTTCTTGAAAGCGTAGGTCGAGTGACAGGCAATGACGAAGTTGCGGATGCGGGCTTCGTTGATATGTCCCGAGTCGACCAGGCGGATGCCGGCTATCGATTTGCGTTGAAATTTGTTCTCGATTACATACCGAACCCTGCCCGTGAGAGAAACCGATTTTGAGTCATTGGGTATGCTGAAGTCGAAGCGAAGCTCCTCCTGCGGCCACAGGTTGCCCGTGAAGCTGATCAACATCCCGTCGGCGGAGATATTGTCTATCGAGAATATCCTGATATCATTCCTGCTCGTCTCGACGTTGGTTATCCTGCATGGTGTTCTGGGCACCTGGCGCAAGTCCGGATGGTCGCCTGCTGCATCCAGCTGTTCCTTCTTCATCTCCCGAATGTAGCTCTCGATCAACAGCAGCTGGGCTTCTCCCTGGAAGGAGAACTCCAGCCCCAGGATATCGGAGCGGCTCGAGCCCTTGCCGGCGGTCGATTCGAAGTGAACGATGCGGCAGGGAAGCTCGATCGTTTGTTCCGAGTTCGGGAGGGTGAAGATGATCGATCGGACCGATTCGTAGGAGTCGGGGATGTGGGCGACCACCCGCATCCCGCTGCGGCTGATGTTGACGGCCCTCCCCGCAAAGCTGCGGCCGTCACCGGCCAGTTGAACCGTCCCGGAGTGCTCGATCCGGATGTGCTTGCGCTGATCCCCGTTGATTTGGCTATGAGGTAGTATCAGCTGCGGGCGGTCCTCGGAGAACATAGCAGCGCAATAGTATCGCAGCTAGAAAAAAAATTTCAATAGTGATAAAAAAAAAGTTTAAGTTCGGCTCATGAGGGTCCGGGAGCCTTCCCTCTCCATTCGAGCCCGTCAACCCTCCCCAGGCGGAGTCAATGCGTTTTCTTGTACGAATTGTGGTATTTCATTTATTCTGTGGTTGCCCTCACCGCAGGTCTTCTGTACGCCTCCGATCTGCTCGGCGGCGCTCGGTCCGTCCGCCGCAGCTGGCGGCGTGAACAGCGCCGTTTTTAGTTGCGCGGCCCGGCTGCGTGAACTATAATGAATATGCATTCATCGCAGGGGTGGGCGGCAGTGTACAAGAGCAACTCAGCGGGGAGCAGGCAATGCAACCGATAATCGATCTGAGAAGCGACACGGTGACGCGTCCGACCGAGGAGATGCGGCGGGCCATGGCTGCCGCGGAGGTGGGCGACGACATCCTGCGCGATGACCCCACTGTACTGCGCTTGGAAGAGATGGCCGCGGAGATGCTTGGCAAAGAGGCGAGCATCTTCACGGTCTCGGGAACAATGAGCAACGAGATCACGGCCATGGTGCTGACACGTCCCGGCGATGAGGTGGTCGCCTTCGCCGACTCCCACATCTACAATCTGGAAACGGGGGGCTTGGCGGCCATCTCGGGCGTACAGGTCCGCCCCGTGGCCAGCACCGACGGCTTGTACGGATCATCGGCGCTGCGGGAGGCGATCATGCCGGAGGGGGTGCAGCGGCCCCGAACGGCGCTGATCTGCCTCGAGAACACCTTCCACCTGAATCGCGGCCTGGCCATCCCGCGGACTGCGTACGAGCCCACCATCCGGGAAGCCCGTCGCCTGAGGCTGCCCCTTTTCATGGACGGGGCTCGCATCTTCAATGCGGCGGCGGCGCTGAAGTGCGACGTGAAGGAACTGGTGGACTTTGCTGACGCGGTGGCGTTCTGCCTAAGCAAGGGTCTGGCGGCTCCCATCGGCTCGATCCTGGCAGGGAGCCGCGCATTTGTCGACGAGGCCAGACGGGTCAAGCAGCGGCTGGGAGGGGGTTGGCGCCAGGCCGGTGTCATCGCCGCCCCGGCGATCATCGCGCTGCAGAAGATGACGGAGCGCCTGCCGGTCGACCACGAGAACGCCGAGACGCTGCGCTGCGGTCTGGAAGCCATGGGCGTGCACGTGGACCGCGGGGGGATCCTCACAAATATCGTGAACGCGGACCTGAGCCCTCTGGGTGCGGATGCGCCTGCCCTGGCGGAAGCGCTGGCACAATCCGGCGTCCGCGTCAAGGTCTGTACTGCCACTACCATCCGCCTGGTTGCGCACAACGACATCGGGCCGGCGGAAATCCGGCGCACGATGGACGAGATCCGTCGATTCCTGAAACCCTGACAGGAGGTACGTTCTATGAAACAGTTCGGACTGATTCTGAAGCTGCTGCTGGGCATCGTCGTGGGCATTCTGATCGGCACCTATGCCGGCGAGTGGGTAGGCACCCAGTGGCTGCTGAACGTGGTGGTGTTCGGCAAGAGCATCCTCAAGGATGTCATCCAGTTCTTCCTGCCCTTGATCATGATCTCCTTTCTGGCGATCGGCATTGCCGACTTGGGCAAGCGGGCGGGGAAGATGTTGGGATACACGGTCGGCTTGTCCTACCTGTATACGATCATCGCCTGCGTCCTGGGTGCAGTGGTCATCATACTGTTTTTCCAGATCTTCCCCTCCCTGACCGAGGTGGCCATGGAGAAGATCGAGCCCCGCAAGCTTCCCCCGAACATCGTTAACATTCGAATTCCCTTTCCATTCTCCGAGTCACTGATAACATCGATCGTCCTGGGTTTCGTCCTGGGCATCGGCATGACCCTCGTCAAGGCCGACGGTCTCTACGCCGTCTTGAAAGAGCTGCGGGACATCTCCATGGTGATGATCCGCAAGGTGATCATCCCGATCATCCCCTTCTACGTGGGCACCGTGTTCGCCTCGATCGCCTACCAGGGTGACATCTGGCCGAAGATGCGGGTGTTCGGCTACATGCTGATCGTTATCGTGGTTCTCCAGTGGATCTGGCTGCTCATCCAGTACAGCATCGCCGGGGCCTATGCAAGGCAAAATCCCTTCCCCGTGTTCAAGACAATGTTTCCGGCGTACCTGACCGCCTGGGGCACGACCTCCAGCGCGGTGACCATGCCGGTCTCCCTGGCTCGGGGCAAGCTGATTCGCAACATGCGGGAGAATATCGCCGATTTCGTATTTCCCATGTGCTCCCAGACGCACCTCTCCGGCGCGGCCATGACCATCACCATCAGCGCCATCACGGTTTCTTTGCTCACTTACCAGAAGATTCCGGGCATTGCCTCGCTGATCATCTTCATCATCGTGCTGAGCATGATCGAGGTCGGCGCGGTCGGCGTGCCGGGCGGATCGATCATGGCCGCTTGGCCGGCGCTCACCGGAATCCTGGGTTTCGGCGAGGAAGCGATGGCCCTGATGTTCGCTCTCTTCCTGATCCAGGACTCCTTCGGAACCGCTGCGAACATCACAGGGGATGCCTCCATCGCCATGATCGTGAACAAGAAGTTCGGCGGTCTGGAGGCCGGTGGACCCAGATAGTCCTCCCCGGCTTAGATCGGGACACGGGAGCGGGGGGACCCGCGCTTTTGTCGGCGTCGCGCATCCGCCGCCCGGCCAGGCGGCGGGAGCGCATCGACGCTGCGCCGCTTCATTTCCACCCACAAGCGCCGGAAAAACTTGTCGGCGTGCGCGATCCCTCCTGCATAGCTGCTATCACTACATCCTGCTTCATCGATGCGCACGCACAGGCAGATCGGCGGGGGGAGCAGCCGCGAATCCCGCTCAGCTTGACACCCCAATGAGGAGCGTGATAAATTCACCGACGAAGGAGAAATACAGTATGTCCGGCCACAGCAAATGGGCCTCGATCAAGCATAAAAAGAGCGCGGTGGATGCGAAACGCGGCAAGGTATTTACCAAAATGATCCGGGAGATCAGCGTAGCCGCCCGTGCCGGGGGAGGAGACCCGGACGCCAATCCAAGGCTGCGGACAGCCCTTTTGAAGGCGAAGCTGGCGAACATGCCCAAGGACAACATCGACCGGGCGATCAAAAAAGGCACCGGGGAGATGGAAGGTGCCGAGTACTCCGAGCTGACCTATGAGGCATACGGTCCCGGCGGAGTGGCGATTCTCATCGAATTACTCACGGACAACCGCAACCGTACCGCGGCGGAGATCCGCCACATCCTCTCCCGCGCCGGCGGGAGCCTGGGGGAGAGCGGAAGCGTGGCCTACCTGTTCAAGCGCAAGGGACTGATCGTCTTCGATGCTTCCCGGTACACGGAAGATGCGATCCTGGAGGTCGCCCTGGAAGCGGGAGCCGAGGACGTGGCCAGGACGGACGGAGAGATCGAAGTAATCACCGAACCGGATGACTTCGAATCCGTCCTGGAAGCGCTGGAGCGGGGTAAATTCGAGCATTCGTCGGCGGAGGTTACCATGCTTGCGGATGCTCAGGTATCGGTTCCGGAAGACAAGCTCGGACAGACCCTGCGCCTGATCGACGCCCTGGAAGACCACGATGACGTGCAGAACGTGTCCACGAATCTCGACATCCCCGAGGGTTTCACCCTGGATGAATGAAAGTTATCCTCGGCATTGATCCGGGCCTGGCCTCCACCGGATACGGAGTGATCCGCTGCTCCGGCAGCCGATTCCGCTGCGTAGCCCACGGCACCGTGCGCACCTCTCCAAGGGATGGGATGGGTGAGCGGCTGGTGCAGATTCATCGGGGCATCATGGACATCATTACGGCCTACGACCCTGCGGAAGCGGGAATCGAAACCGTATATTTCTCGAAGAATTCCAAGAGCGCCATACCGGTGGCCCAGGCCCGGGGGGTGGTCCTCTATACACTGGCTTCACGGGGCGTACCGTTCGCCGAATACACCCCGCTGGAGCTGAAACAGGCCGTCGTGGGTAACGGCAGAGCCGAAAAAATCCAGGTCCAGAAGGTTCTCAAGATGATCTTCAATCTCCGGGAGCTTCCCACCCCGGATCACGCGGCGGATGCATTGGCCGCCGCTTTTTGCCACGCCAACTTTTCGGCCTTTCGGAGCCATCTGCGGGATACGGGTACGAGTCATGTTTAACAGCATCAGCGGAGAAATCACCTACAAGGACGACCAGCTTCTGTTTCTCTGCTCCGGTTCATTGGAGTGGGAGATCCACACCAGCAGGACCAGCAGCGACGACCTGCCGGAGGCGGGGCAGAGCGCCAAGGTGTACGTGTATCTGCACCACCGGGATGATCAGCTCCGGTTGTACGGTTTTTCCCAGGTGCTGGAGCGGGATGTCTTCATGGACCTGCTGAAGGTGGAAGGCGTGGGTCCCAGACAGGCGCTGAGAATTCTCTCCGGAGTGGAGGTAGGACGCTTCATCGATGCTCTGGAAGCGGAGGATCTGGATCTTCTGTCCTCTATACCGGGAGTCGGCAACAAAACCGCGCAGAAAATCATGCTGAAGCTCAAGGGCAAGCTGAAAGTATCCACCCCGACAGGCATATCCCTGGAGGAGGATATAGTCAACGCGCTCGTGGGCATGGGATTCGACAGGCGCAGCGCCAAGGCGGCGGTGGGCTCGGCCGCCCGCGCCCTTCGTGCAAGCGATCTGGGCGGCGAAGAGCTGGAGCGGGAGATATTCAAGAGCGCGCTGGCTCAGCTGTCCGGCGGCTCCGCCCCGATCTCCGCCTCGGCCAGGTCCGAATCCGATGCCGGGGAACCTGAAGGCGGTGAGGAATGAGCAGGGACAGCCGGCTTACCGCAGGCGTCTATGATCCCGGGCAGGACCAGGAGGAGTACTCTCTGCGTCCAAAGAGGCTCGCGGAGTTCCTGGGTCAGGAGCGTCTGAAGGAGAATCTGGCGGTGTTCATCCAGGCCGCCAGGCAGCGGCAGGAGAGCCTGGATCATGCGTTCTTCTCCGGGCCGCCCGGATTGGGGAAAACCACGCTGGCGGGCATCATCGCCAACGAACTGGGGGTGCAGTTCCGGGCGACCTCTGCACCCGCCCTGGAGCGGCCCGGGGATCTGGCCGCCATCCTGACGACGATCGGCGAAAAAAACGTGTTCTTCATCGACGAAATCCACAGGTTGCGGCCGACCATAGAGGAGATGCTCTACAACGCCATGGAGGATTTCGAGATCGACGTGGTCATGGGGCAGGGCCCCGGAGCCCGTACCATCAAGATTCCCCTGCCTCCGTTCACCCTGGTAGGTGCAACGACCAAGACCGGTCTGGTGTCCGGACCGCTGTACTCCCGTTTCGGAATTACCTCCAGACTGGACTTCTACACGACCGAGGACATCGAGAACATCATCCATCGTTCCGCCGGGATCCTGGCCATCAAGCTCGAGGAGGCCGCCTGCGCCATGATCGCCTCCCGATCGCGGGGAACCCCGAGGGTTGCGAACCGCCTGCTGCGCAGGATGCGGGATTTCGCCCAGGTGTGGGGGGACGGGCTCATTACCGCCGAGATCGTGATGCGCGGGATGGGCTCCCTCGACATCGATTCGCTCGGCCTGGACAAGCTGGACCGGGATATCCTCAAAACAGTGATCGTGAACTACAGGGGCGGCCCGGTGGGCTCCGAAACCCTGGCCATCTCCGTCGGAGAAGCGGTGGATACGCTGGAGGATGTCTACGAACCCTACCTGATCCAGAAGGGGCTGATACAGCGAACGCCCAGAGGGAGAAGGGCGACGCACCTGGCCTATCAGCACCTGGATCTCGAACAGCGGGAACGTGAAGACCAGCAGCTTCTCTTTTGACCTTCCCGAAGAGTCGATCGCCCAGCAGCCGAGCCCCGAGCGGGGCGGATCGCGCCTGATGGTAGTGGATCGTGCCGGAAACCGGATCACGCACAGCCGCATCGCCGAGCTGCCTTCATT
>JAFGQJ010000174.1 GCA_016935715.1 Spirochaetales bacterium | reverse complement strand
TACTACCCGGGCGAGGGGCGCAGCTGGAAGGTGGGAGCATCCTACCGGTACTAGGAGGCGAGGCCGGGGGAGCCTGAACCGCGAAGCCCGGCCCGAGGAGTCGAATTACGGAAGCATTCAGTGCAATCATGTCGAGAGGCGGCCCGGTCATGTGGCCGCTTCTCCTCTGCTCCCTCCTGTCCCTGACGGTGATCATCGAACGGGCCGTGTTCTGGGCCAGGCAGCGCAGGCAGCCGGCGTTGATCGATGAGGTCTTCCGTCTCACCGAGGAGGGACGCTTCGAGGACGCCCTGAGCCGCGGCCGGGAGAGCCGGGACGCGGTGGTCCGTGTACTGGTGGCGGGCCTTGCCAGCCGAAAGCACGGGTTTACCGAGGGAATGGAGGTGGCCGCGGCCGAAGAGGTGGACCGGCAGCGGCGGGGACTCGGCGTCCTGGATACGATCATCACCCTCTCGCCGCTCCTCGGCATCTTCGGAACAGTCACGGGGATCATCCAGGCCTTCGAGTTCCTGAGCCTGAGGGGAGTGCCCGATCCCCAGGCGGTGACCTCCGGCATCGCCGAGGCGCTGATCACCACCGCGGCGGGATTGACCGTGGCGCTGATGACCCTGATCCCCTACAATGCCTACGTGCATCGGGTGGAGCGATCAACCAAGGCGCTGGGACAGTTCGGCACGCAGTTCGAGATGGCCTACAAGCAGGGGCTGGAACATGCAGGTTGACAGCGGCTTCGGACGCAGGCGGGCCCGCATCGAGATGATCGCCCTCATAGACGTAGTCTTCCTGCTCCTGGTGTTCTTCATCTACGCGATGCTGTCCATGACCGTGTTCCGGGGCCTGGAGCTTGACCTGCCCAGGGCCGAAGGAGTCTTCCAGCCGGAGACCATCGTGGTGACGCTGGATCGGGACAATCGATTGATCGCGGAGGACCGCGTTATGGAATCGTCCCGGATCGTGTCCTGGGCCATGGCGGAGCATTCCCGAACGGGTTCTCCGGTTCTGATCCGGGGCGACCGGGAGGCGGACCTTGGGGTTGCCCTGGGGCTGCTGGCGGAACTGCAGGAGGCGGGCCTGGAGGCCGTATCTTTCCAGGTGGAGGAGGAGCGGCCGTGAACGGGTCCGCCAGGACGTTCCTGACCTATACAGCGGCGTTCGCCGTCGCATCCGCGATCCATCTCGGTGCCTTCCTGGGTGCGGGCGGTCTGTTCCGCTCTCCCGAGCACGAAATCGCCGAGTCGGAAACCCCAGCCCTGCAGGAAACCCTGACCCTGACTTTCCACCGGCCGGAACCCGTGAGGCTGCAACCACGACCTGCGGTGCCGGTGACCCGGATGCGGGAACCCGTTCCCGCGCCGGCGGAGATCCCGGAGACGCCCCCCCAAATACCGGAGGCGGAGAACCCGGATTCGGCTGAGACCGGGAAAGCCGAGGAAGCTTCCCGGGAAACCCCGGAGCAGCCGCAGCCGGCCGAGGAACTGCAGCGGTCCCCCGCGGTGCAGCAACCTGCCCGCCACCGGAGCGGGGCCCTGCCGGGGATCCGGATCGAAAAACCGCGGCCGCTGCAGCCCATAGACGCCGAAGCGCTCTATCCCCTGGGATCCCGCCTCAGAGGCGAGGAGGGCGCGGTCCGTCTGATCGTCCGGATCGGAGAAGACGGCAGGGTTGAGGGGGTCGAGATCGGAGAATCGAGCGGTTTCGCGACCCTGGATCGGGCCGCTGAACGGGCCGTGCAGCGCACCCCCTTCGCTCCGGCCACGCGCAACGGTCAGCCCTTCGCCGAGGAGATCACCGTAACCATCCATTTCCGCCTGGATTCATAGCTCGAAGTTCCAGCCCTGGCCCATCTCGGGCTTTACTCGGAAGTGGAGGAGATGTAGGATTATGATACAATGTTCCTTCTTTTCGTCGTACTGGCCGCTGTCGTGTTTCCCGCGCCGGCCGGCTCAGTCGAGATCACGATCCTCTACAACAATGTCCCCCACGCTCCGGGCTGCACCTGCCAGTGGGGTTTCGCCTGCCTGATCCGGGGTCCCCGCGACACGATCCTCTTCGACACCGGCGGCGACGGGCGCGTGCTGCTTGCGAACATGGAGCGCCTCGGCGCGGATCCCCGCGAGATCGACTGCGTGGTGCTGTCCCACGTGCACGGGGACCACACCGGAGGGGTGGCGGCGCTGCTTCCGCGCCTGAAGCCGGTGCGGTGGTACGTCCCCGCGGACTTCGTCGCACGGTTTCGAAGGTCTCTTGAGAGTGCCGGACACGAGGTGATCCCCGTGAGCGGGCCGCTGGAGATCTGTCCGGGCGTTTTTTCGACGGGGGAGCTGGGCTCGGGGATCCGTGAGCAGGGCCTGATCGTGGACAGCGAGGCCGGTCTGGTGGTGATCACCGGCTGCGCACACCCGGGGATCGTGGACATGGCGGCAGCGGCCAAGACACAGAGGAAGCAGGCGATCCATCTGGTGCTGGGCGGTTTTCACCTGGGTTCACGCTCCCGGGCCGAACTGGCGGGGATCATCGACGGACTCCGGTCTCTTGGGGTGGAAAAGGTCGCTCCCTCCCACTGCACGGGAGACACGGCGATGCGCCTGTTTGCCGAAGCGTGGAGAGACAACTGCCTGTCCTCCGGCTGCGGCGCCCGAATCACGGTTCCCTGATCCGGGCTTCGGACCGGGTAGATTCAAAAACTGAGCTTGCAGCGCAGGTACACGGCGGGATCCGTCGTGTCGAATGAGCCGGAATACTCGCCGTCGAACTCACTGCCGGACGGGCCGAAGAACAGCATGGCCCCCAGGCCGACCTCGAGGTTTCCGTAGGGCTCCCCGCTAACCTCAGGCACGAACCCCAGGCTTCCGTCGTTGAGGTTGACCAATCCGGCCGTGCTGATGCTGAAGAAGTCAAGGAAACTGCGCTCGAGATAGAACAGCAGGTAATCTTCGGCCAGAACCAGCTGCTCGCCGGTGAACAGCTTCGAGTAGGTGGTCTCATAATCGCTCTTGTTCGCGGTTCCCGAACCCTGGTGATAGTACTCCACCCGCGTGTCGATCTCCAAGACGGGGATGAGGTAGTCGAAGCCGACGCAGATCTCGAGCAGCTCGAAGAACCGTTCATCTCCCAGTGCCAGCTTTCCCTCCCCCTCATCCAGCATCTTCAGCGCCGCCTCGCCGTACACGCCGAAGTTCCAGACCGCGCCGGCAAAATCGGCTCCGAGGTAATGGGTTCTCAGGAACTCCTCCGTTGCAGGATCGATGCACAGCACCTCCTTGAACCAGCCGGCGGAAAGATCGAAAGAGCCCACGATGCCCTTGATCTTGAGGCCGAAGGGCAGATTCTCCCACCTGCCGTTTACAGCAAAAACCGAAGTGGAGTGGTTCTTGTCCTGAAAGGCCGCATACCCCTGGACAGAAAGGTAACCGTCCAGAAACGATACGCTTGGTACGATGCCCATGGTTCCAGGAGTCTCTTCCGTGACCGTATCCAGAAAGGGTATCATCGCCGCTTTGGCCGTGGGATTGAAGAAGTATCCCGTGCCCCAGGCGATGGGCAGCTTTCCGAACTGGATGTCGAAGCGGCCCAGGTTTATCGATCCCCAGAGATGGTCGACGAAAACGGACTGGACCAGATCCTCGTTGAAGGCCACATCCGCATCCGCCAGATCTACAGGGGACAGATCGTAGCTGTTGAACACAACCAGCGGATTCTGATTGCCCACGCTGCCCTGGTAGGCGAGCTCGGCATGGAAGCTGAGATTGTCCCCCGGATTCCAGTCGCCCTTCAGACGGCCGTACAGGACATTGCCGTAATCCGAACCGGTGATCGCCCAGTGATCGGAGTAGAGGTTTGCGTTGAAGTAGTTGACCACGTACCCGTACAGACTGAAGGTCTCCTCGTAGAAGGTCTCCTGGGCTGGTGCGGGCACTCCGATGGCCCCTAAACAGAATACGGCTATCGAAAGCGTCAGTCGATTGGGTTTCATGTTACCCCCTCTCTGTCGTTGCCGGGGCGCCCGTGGCGGCCTGCCCTGCGGCATGCGCCGCCGTCCATCCTGTGAAACGGCGCTCACTTGTAGAACCGGGTGGGATTGAAGTACTTGTCGTCGATCGGCACGTCGTGCTGCATGGCGTGGGTGATGATCACGGTCTGGCTGTTCTTGTCGTAGTTGCTCATCACCATGCGGGTCGGAACGTCCCGGCCGCCCATCTGCTCGAACTCGCTCATCTCCAGGTCCTTGTAGTGGCCCTCCTCCTCGGTGTAGTACTCGACCCTGGTGGTCCGATAGGCATCCTTGTCGATCGTGATCAGGATACGTGAATACACCGAATCTTCCTGCTTCGGGGTGCCTTCCAGCACCCACTGGCGGGAGTCCTGCTTCAGAATCCGGAACTCGTACTTCTCCTCCCAGTTGCCGGCGCTCAGATCCTCGTAGCTGAAATCTCCACCGACGCCCTGCACCGATTGCTTCTTGCTCTTGCCGGCAATCTTTCGCACCCGACCTGTGGAGGAGAAGTAAACCCACTGGTCGCCTCCCCTGCTGAGGATGCTCAGGCCCTTGATCGACCGCGGCTCGATGAACTGCATGTAGGAATCCTCCTCGCCCCGGCCGTAGCTGATCACCTTGAACTCCCGGACATTGCCGGTATCCCCCGCATCGGGATACACCAGCATGCTCAGCTCTGCCTTGCTGGTCTCGGAGCTCTGGCGTCTTTCGACCTCCCGGATGATCTCCAGAGCCTCCTCATCCGCGAATGCCGGTGACGATACCACAAACAGCAGCGCAATCGCCGCCGGGGTGAGCCGTACCTTTCTGCTCATGACACGCTCCTTTCTTGTTCTTTGATATATTTCTCTTCGACAAGGTCTGCCGCCCGGCCTTCAAGACGCAGCAGAGCCGGCATTACGACCAGCGCCGCGGCCAGACAGGCCGCCAGGCCGACGAACAGGATGATTCCCATGGAAGAGATCGACCCGAAGGATCCGATCAAACCGAGAGATCCGAAGCCGATCATGGTGGTCAAGGCGGAAAGAAGGACGCCCTTGCCCGTATAGCGATATACGGTGCCGATATCCCTCTCCACCCTGTAGCGGTGAGCCAGATGGATGCCGAAATCGATACCCATGCCGATGACCAGGGGGATGAC
>JAFGQJ010000028.1 GCA_016935715.1 Spirochaetales bacterium | reverse complement strand
GGCGTATCACTACTATTGTGCTGAGCTGTCGTGCCGGCGGCGCGGCGGGCGCCGTCCGGTTGTGCGAGCAGGGAAGCTGATGGGATCTGGTGGTCCCCGCGGTCTTCAAAACCGTTGGTCGCCTGAACAGGCGACGGCAGGTTCGATTCCTGCCTCTTCCGGAATCGGAGATGAACAAACCCGACTCAGCCTCCCTCTCCCGGCTTCCCCAGATCGAGAAGCTCCTCCAGACGGAGGAGCTTCAGCTCTGGTTTCCCCGGCTCAGCCGTCCCCTGGTGACACGCCTGGCCTCCGAGACGATCGACGCCATCCGGGAAGAGGTCCGCGGCGGAGGCGCCGTGCCACCGATCCAGACCATCATCGGGGCAGTGGCCGATCGCTGCCGGCAGACCGCCGGTCGCCGGATCCACCACCTGATCAACGCCACGGGGGTGATGCTGCACACCAACCTTGGGCGCGCTCCGATCTCGAAAACCGCCTGGCGCTCCGCCGAAGCGGTCAACACCGGCTTCTCCAACCTGGAGTTCGACCTGCAGACGGGCAAACGGGGCAAGCGCAAGGGAATCATCCCGGAGCTGCTCGCCCTCCTGGTCGGGGCCGAGGACGCCCTGATGGTGAACAACAATGCCGCTGCGGTTTTCCTGATCCTCTCCGCCCTGGCCAAGGGCAGGGAGGTGATCGTATCCCGCGGAGAGCAGGTGCAGATCGGCGGCGGCTTCCGCATTCCCGAGATCCTGGCCCAGACAGGGGCCAACATGGTGGAGGTCGGGACGACCAACATCACCCGCCTGGAGGACTACACGCGGGCCTTCAGCCCGGACACGGCCATGGTTCTGACCGTTCACGCCTCGAACTTCCGCATACGGGGATTCACGGCCCGGCCCGGGATCCGCGAGCTGGCCGAGAGCCTGCCCGAGGATGTCCTCCTGGTGGTGGACCAGGGCTCCGGCACGACCACGGAGCGCATTCCCGGAGAACACTCGGTCGCCCACTATCTGAGCTCCGGCGCCGACCTGGTCAGCTTCTCCGGGGACAAGGTGCTCGGCGGACCCCAGGCGGGTTTCATCGTTGGCAGGCGTGATCTGATCCGGAAGCTGGCAGAGCACCCCCTCAACCGGGTTTTCCGGCCGGGCAAGACCATCTACTCCCTGATGGAGGAGGCCCTGGTGGCCAGGCTCAACCGGGATGCCGAGCCCCCGGTGGAGGCGGTGCTCAACCTCTCCGTGGAGGAGCTGCGCTCCCGCGGCCAGGCCCTGCTCTCGGATCTGCCCCCCGGTTCGGTACGGCTGGTCGAGTCCACCGTGGCCACCGGTGGGGGAAGCGCCCCGGATGAGCAGTTCCCCTCCCTGTCCGTGGAGCTGCTTGCCGAGCGCAGGCCGGAGACACTGCTCGAGATTCTGCGCAGTGGTGATCCACCGGTGATCGGGACCATCGTGGAGGGCAGGGTCAGGCTCAACCTGGCCACGCTGCTGCCCGGAGAGCTGGAGTCCGTCGCGGCCGCGATCCGGCGGCTTTCAGGAGAAACAACGTGAGCCAGACCCCCCTGCACGTGATCGGAACCGCCGGCCACGTGGATCATGGAAAGACCCTGCTGATCGAGGCCCTCACCGGCATCAACGCGGACCGGCTGCCGGAGGAGAAACGCCGTGGCCTGACGATCGACCTGGGATTCGCCCACTTCTACACCCCCGACGGCCGTCCCGTCGGGGTGATCGACGTGCCCGGCCACGAGCGCTTCATCCGCAACATGGTGGCCGGCGCCTGGTCGCTGGACCTGGCGCTGCTGACCGTGGCGGTGGATGACGGCTGGATGCAGCAGTCCTCCGACCACACCCGCGTCCTTAGCCTGATGGGCGTACCCCGTTTGATCGCGGTGATCACCAAGGCGGATCTGGCTTCGGCGGAGCGGATCGCCCAGGTTACCGGGCAGGTCGAGCGGGAGTGCAGCCTGCGTGGGTATGCAGGGGCGCCCGCGATCGCCGTGTCCGCGCGCACTGGGCAGGGAATGGATCGGCTGAAAGAGCTGATCCTGGAGCAGCTGGCGTCGGGGGCGGGGGGCGGATCTGCGGAGTCTGCCGCGTCGGCAGGGGCGGGGGGCGGATCTGCGGAGTCTGCCGCGCCGTCGGCGCCCGGGGCGCCCCAGTCGGCCCTCCTGTACGTGGACCGGGCGTTTACCGTGAAGGGCTCCGGCGTCGTGGTTACCGGCAGCCTCCGCAGCGGTTCGCTCACGCGGGGAGAGGAGCTGCTCCTTCTGCCCCGGAACCGCCGGGTGCGGATCCGGGGCCTGCAGTCCTACTACAGGGAGTGTGAGCGGGTCGAAGCGACATCCAGGGTGGCGATCAATCTCAGCGGAGTCTCCACCGGGCAGATCAGCCGGGGGGATCTGCTCTGCGGACAGGGACACCCCTTCAGGGTGGTGAAGGAGTTCATCGCCCGCATCAGCGTGGCTCGAGAGGGCGAAAAGGGACCGTCGCTGAAGAGGGACACGGAGGTGGAGATCGCAGTCGGTACGGGCCACCAGATCGTGCGCCTGAATCGTTTCGGCGGAGGGGAGCTGGCGCGCATCCGCGCGGGCAGGGCCCTGCCGCTTCACTGGAACCAGCCGATCGTGCTCATTCAGCACGGAGGCAGCACCATCCTGGGTGGAGGGCGGGTCCTTTGGTCCGGGAAGACGGACAAGCGCCAGCGCCTTCTCCTTGCACAGATCCCCCTGCCCGACGAGCCGGGTGCCGAGCAGTACGTCCGCCTGAAGCTGGCCCTGGAGGGGGCGCTGGCACCGCAGGAAGCCGCTCACATCGAGCTTTCAGAGGAGCTCGGCCACAGCACCGTAGAGCTGGGCGGCTGGATCGCTTCGAAGGAGTATCTGGATCAGCTGGAGAAACGAATCCGGGAGCTGGCCGCGGTGCCCGGAGGGGTGCGCATCGACGAGCTGGCCACCAAGATGCGGGGCGAAGCCGAGGCGCTGGTTCGACTGGTCGCCTCCAGGCTCGCCGAAGGGGGCGTTCTCAGCCTCCGCGGCGGCATCCTGTTTCCCGCAGATGCGGGCGAGCCCCAGGTCTCCCCCATGGGCCGACAGCTGCTCCGCGACCTGGAGGCGGGGGGATTCAGGGGACTGGAGCCGGGCAAGCTGAAGATCGCCGGGGTCAAAAGGGAGCTGCGCAACCTGGTGCGGATCGGCATGGCCGTGGCCATCGAAGGCGACATCTACTACGACAGGAAGATCTATCTGGAGATGGTCAGGCGCTGCCTCACCGGACTCGAGGTGGGCGGCACGTTGACCATCGGCCAAGCCAAGGAGCGTACCCAGCTGTCCCGCAAGTACGTGATCCCCCTTCTCAACCGCATGGAGAGCGACGGATTCGTGAAGCGAAGCGGGGACGAGCGCGTCGTTACGGCGAAGCCGCAGTAGCCGGCCGCCGCCCATCTTCAATGCGGTCCCACCACTTCTGCATGCCGATCACTGCCGCCAGAAGCCCGAGGATGATCACACCCACGAGGGTATAGGTCAGGCGGATGCCCAGCGAGGCGGCCGCCGCGCCCAGCAGGAGCGGAAAGACCATGCCCCCCAGAGACACCGATCCGAACAGCACACCGCTGACCGTTCCCGGCTGATCCGGGAACAGGGCGGTGCCCCGGGCCATGAGCAGTGGGAAAACGGGAGCCGTGCCCAGCCCGTAGAGAAGCAGGGCTGCGAGCTTCACCGCTATCAAGGGAACGGCCAGGAACACGGCCAGGGATGCCAGGGACAGACCCAGCCCCGCTTTCAGGATCCGCACCGAGGCAAAGCGCCTGAGCAGACGGGAGGTGGCCAGCCGGCCTGCGATCATCCCGACCAGAAACACGCTGACAACGGCGCTGGAGAGGCTCAAGGACACCCCCAGCTCGGTCTTGAAGTGCTCGGCCAGCCAGTAGGAGAATCCCAGATCCGGGGCCACGGAGAGGAAGATCAGCAGGGCGCTGGCCAGCACCCTGGGGTTGCCCAAAACCCGGGACAGGCTCTTCCAGCTGATCATCCGCCCTGCGGCCCGGGGCAGGGGCGCGGCAAGGATCCACACGAACAGCAGCAGGGCTATACCGCCGGCTTCCACGAAGCTCCAGCGCCAGGAAAGCCCGGCGGAGAAGGTCAGCGCCACCAGCAGGGGGGCGGTGAAGCTGCCCAGGGCGGCGAAAGAGGTCTGCAGAGAGATATAGCGCTCCCGCCGATCCGGGAACATGGACAGCATGATGCTCTGGCCCACGGTTCCGGCCGGGGAGCCGAAGAGGCTGTAGCCCAGAACGATCAGGAGGATGGCCGGGTAGGAGGCGGCCAGGCCGATGCCGGCCAGCCCGACGGCGAGGATCAGAGCCACCCCGGCGAACAGGACCTTGCGGTTCAGGTAATCCGAGGCGATTCCCGTCAGGGTCGTGCCGAACAGGGAGCCGAGGGAGAGCATGGTGAAGAAAAGCCCCGCCTGCGGGTAGCTGATCCCGAGATTCTCTATGATCTGGGGGATCGACGGCCCGAGCAGGCCGATCACCATCACCCACGTGAAATTCGAGGCGAAGGCGAGGTAGGGCATCAGCGACAGTGCTCGAGGGCCTGCTTCGGCGTCCAGCCCTCGTGCACCAGGCCGACCATGGCCTCCACGACGGCCTGTGGATTGGCGTTCTGCCAGATGTTGCGCCCGATGGCGATGCCCGCTCCCCCGGCCTGGAGGGACTCGTACACCTCGGTGAACACCTGCTCCGGCTCTTCGGTCTTCTCTCCCCCCAGGATCACCACAGGCGCCGGGCAGCCTTCGGTAACCCCGCGGAAGCTCTCCGGATCACCGGTATAGCAGCACTTCACCATATCCGCGCCGATCTCCTGGGCGGCCCTGGCGGCCAGCTTGACTCCCTCCGGATCGGTGGGTTTGAGATTCCTGCCCCCGGCCACGGCTTCGATCATCAGCGGCAGGTTCCACTGCTCGCAGGCGTCCGCCACCAGGGAGGCCTGGCGGATGAAATCCCCCTCCCTGGGATGTCCGAATTTGACCGTGACCGCAGCGGCGGCAGCGTCGTAGCGCAGAGCCGTCTCGGGGCTGGAGATCTGCTCCTCCTCGAACCGGCCCCCTAGAACGGTGAAGCCGCCGCTCAGGCGCAGGATCACGGCCGTGGAGGGCGCCCACTCCTGGATGGAAGCCTTGACGAAGCCGCGTGTGGTGAGCACGGCATCGGCGCCGCCGAGCACGCAGGAGCGCATCAGGGGCGCGGGTTTCACGATACCCCGAAGCGGTCCGGCTATGCCTCCGTGATCGATGGCCACGATCACGGACCGGCCGTCGGCCGGGCGGAAGATCGAGCCCATGCGCATGCACTTTCCCGGGTTCATCCTTCCTCCTTCATGGGGACTCCGGCGAGCTGCGAGAATACGTCCCTCAAACCCCGATAGGAAGCCCGGTACAGCTCGAACAGTCGATCGTAGAGATCCCGCAGCTCCGGGTTGGGGGAGAAGCTCCTGCCGATCCTGACCAAGCTCTCGGAAGCCGCCGCCAGGCTCCTGTATCTGCCCAGGGCGAACAGGCCGATGCAGGCAGCGCCGAGCAGCTCCGAATCCTCTACGGTGGGAACCAGTATCTTCCTCTGGGTGATGTCGGCCCTGATCTGGTTCCACAAAGGACTCCTTGCCTGTCCGCCGGTAACGCGCAGCTCTCCAATTTCCAGGCCGTTCTCCTCCATCACCCCTATCACGTCCCGGACTGCGAATCCGATCGCCTCCACCACGGCCCGGGTCATCTCCTTGCAGCCGTGACCGGCGGTCAGGCCGATGAATGTCCCCCTGGCGTAGGGATCCCACAGGGGGGTCCGCTCCCCGGCCAGGTAGGGCAGGAACAACAGGGATCGGGATCCGGGTGGAACCTGGCAGATATCCTCGAACAGGCTCTCGTAATCCAGCTCCCCCCGCCCGCTGATCGTCTTGAACCAGGACAGCGCCTTTCCGGAGGTGGAGATGACGCCGGAGATGTTCGTGTACCCCTCGATAATGTGGGGCAGGCAGAGAAGCCTCCGGTCGTCTATCAACCGCTCGGCACAGAGGTTGATTCCCTCGGAAGTCCCTGCACGATCGCACACCCTTCCGGGACGCACGGTCGCGGTTCCCAGGAGGGTCATGACGAAATCCGGACCACCGGCGAATACGGGAGTGCCCGCGGGGATGCCGAGCACCTCCTGCGCCTCCTGCCGGACCTCGCCCACCGCCTGCCCCGGGCGGATGAAGGCCGGGAATTTACCCGGATCCATGCCGAGTTTCTCGATGGTTTCCGGCGTCCAGATGTAGGGGGCGAACTGCTCGGAAAGCGCAACCGTGCGGGCGGTTCCGGTGAGATACAGGTCGATGAAATCCGGGCAGGTACAGAAATGCCGGGTTTCGCGGTACAGCGCCGGCTTGTTCCTGTAGATCCACAGCGCCTTCGGCAGGTAGAAGGCCGGATCCACGTAACGGCCCGTGACCTCGGCGATCGCCCGGGCCTCTTCCACGCCCCGGCGATCCAGCCAGGTCATGGCGAAATCCAGGGGCTCGCCCCTGGCTCCGACCGGAACCAGGGTCGGACCGTTTCCGCTGACCACCACCGCATCGATGGCGCCGCCGGCGCCTTCAGCGGCGGGCAGCTCGAGCTGGGTGGTCATCAGGGCCAGCGCCGTTATCCAATTGTTGGCATCCGCTTCGTGAACCAGCGGATCCTTCCGGTTCTTCAGATGTACGGGAACCTCCGCCCGCCTCACAAGCGCGCCGTTGGAATCGAAGATCCCCCCCTTCAGCACGGAGGTACCGATGTCGAAGGTCAGTATCACGATTCGTGATCCAGCAGGACGCGGTAGGTGGAGGAGGACAGGGCCGCCCTGATCCCCTCCTCCAGACCGTCAAAGGGAACCTTCCGGCTGATCAGCGGGGTGACGTCGACTTTGCCG
The DNA here is from genome assembly GCA_016935715.1 of Spirochaetales bacterium. Taxonomy (GTDB): domain Bacteria; phylum Spirochaetota; class Spirochaetia; order SZUA-6; family DRHE01; genus JAFGQJ01. The sequence continues at coordinate 1,381 of JAFGQJ010000028.1, read as the reverse complement.
AACATCAGCAGACGGACCGCTTGAAGAAAATCCTCCTCGGTGCGGCCCTCACTTCCGGTCACGAGAATCTCCGAACGGTGAATGCAGTTGGCATCCGTCGGCAGGGGCAGCTTCTCATTGTAGGCGGTGTAGATGTTGACCCTGCCGTTGGGCGCGGTTGCCTGAAAGGCTGACTGCAGAGCCGCGTGCGCAGGAGAGGTCACCACGCAGGCATCGACCCCCCTTCCCTCGGTGTTCTCCCGCACGATGGCCGGCAGGTCTTCCCGGACGGGATCGATCGTCAGAAAGGCTCCGAGCCTGGAAGCGGTCTTGAGGCGTTCGGTGTCCGGATCGGAGAGAAAGATCCGGGCGCCCATGCACATTCCCACCAGCAGATGCATCATCCCCATGGGACCGGCTCCGACGATCAGTAGATCTTCCGCCAGGGACAACCCGATCTTCTTCAGCGAGCGGATGCAGCAGGCCACCGGTTCGGCGAAGGCGGCGGCCTCCAGGGAAAGGGCTTCGGAGACGGGGAAAGCCTGCTTGGAGGAAACAGCCCGGTACTCGCCGAAGCCGCCGAGGATCCTGCTGCCGTTCTTGAAGCGGTTGGCGCAGAGATTCGAGGCCCCGGTGCGGCAGTAGTAGCACTCCCCGCAGCGGCTTACCAGGTCCAGGGCAACCCTGGTTCCGGGTTTCAGATCCCCTCTCACGAGCGCGACTTCCGGGCCGACTTCTTCGATCACCCCGGAGGCCTCGTGACCGGGGATCACGGGATACTGCATCTTCATCTGTCCGGTGTACATCCTCTGCTCCAGGGTGCAGATCCCGCAGTAGTGCAGCTTCACCAGTACATCCCGGATTCCGATCCCCGGTTTTTCGATCTCCTGAACCTCGATCCGCTCCGGCGCCGTCAGAACTCCGGCCTTCATTTCTTTTCCCCACCGCGGTTGACGTTGTAGAACTTGCAGATCGCGGTGTAGAGGCAGCTCCGGCATTCCTCCCCGGGACAGGCCTGGAAGTTTCCCACCCTCTCGAGCTGATCGATGTGCCACTCCAGGTCGCCGATGTAGGCCTCTATCCGCTGCCTGCGCTGAACCGCTTCCCGCAGCTTCTCCCTGTATCGGCTCAGCAGCCGCAGGCGGCTCTTCTCACCGGACGGATCCTCCCGGGACAGCTCGAAGATCTCCCGTATCTCACCCAGGGTCAGGCCGTAGCCTTTCAGCTGCTGGACCCTCTGCAGATGAAGGAGATCCTTCTGCGAATAGCGGCGGTGCCTGGCCTGGGGCCGGCGCGGCGAACAGAGGATGCCGAGCTCCTCGTAGTAGCGGATGGTGCGGGCCGTCACCCCGGCTTTCTGGGCCAGCTCCCCGATCCGGTAGAGGGTCCGTCTCTTGGCGGG
>JAFGQJ010000173.1 GCA_016935715.1 Spirochaetales bacterium | reverse complement strand
CTCAGGCCCACTCGCTCGAGCCACTCCAGGGAGATGGGGCTGGCCTTGGAGGGGGGCAGACCCCTGTGCAGAAACAGGGCCTCGTTGATCTGCTTTTCCACGGTGTGCAGGGGATTGAGGGAGGTCATGGGCTCCTGGAAGATCATGCTGATCTCGCTGCCCCTGATCTCCAGAAGCTGCCTGCTGCCCATGGACAGGATGTCCCGGCCTCCGAACACGATCCGTCCATGGGGGTAGGCGATGATGCTCTCCGGGAACAGCCGCAGGATGGCCTGGGCGGTGACGGTCTTGCCGGAACCGCTCTCCCCGACCAGGGCCAGGGTCTCATTCGGATAAACGTCCAGGTCGATCCCGTGCACGACCTCATCGATGCGCTGAGCCTTGCGGAAGCCGATGTGAAGATCCCTGATCGCGACCAGAGGGGTCGGCATGCTGTCCGTGGCGCTGCTTTCCATGGTGCTAGTATGTCCTCCGCGGATCCAGTGCATCCCGCACCGCTTCTCCGACGAACACCAGCAGGGACAGCATGACCGCCAGCACCAGGAAGATCGTGATTCCCAGCCAGGGTGCCTGCAGATTCGTCTTGGCCTGGGCCAGCAGCTCCCCCAGGGAGGGAGAGCCGACGGGCAGCCCGAAACCCAGGAAATCCAGGGAGGTCAGGACGAGGATCGAGCCGCTGAGGGTGAAGGGAAGGAAGGTCAGCGTGGCGATCATGGCGTTGGGCAGGATATGGCGGAACATGATCCGGGAGTTGCTCATGCCCATGGCCTTGGCCGCCAGCACGTACTCGAAATTGCGCCCCCGCAGGAACTCCGCCCTTACCACCCCGACGAAGCTCATCCAGCTGAACAGCAGCAGAATGAACAGCAGCAGCCAGAATCCCGGCTGAACCACGCTGGAGAGGATGATCAGGATGTAGAGGGTCGGTATGCCGGACCAGATCTCCATGAAGCGCTGGCCCAGCAGATCGATCCAGCCGCCGTAGTACCCCTGGACTGCGCCCACGGCCACGCCGATGATCGTGGAGAAGAAGGTCAGGATGAAACCGAACAGGACCGAGACGCGGAACCCGTAGATCACCCGGGCCAGCACGTCCCGGCCCCGGTCGTCGGTGCCCAGGAGGTTGACACCCGTCGGCGGAGAGGGAGCCGGGCTGGGCAGATCGTAGTTGATGGTGTCGAAGCTGAAGCGGATCGGAGGCCAGAGGATCCAGCCCTTCTCCTCGATCAGATCGATCACGTAGGGATCGCGGTAGTCCGCCTCGGTTTCGAACTCGCCGCCGAACTCTGTCTCCGCATACTCCCTGAACAGAGGCAGGTAGAGACGTTCGTCGAAGCGGATCAGCAGGGGCACGTCATTGGCGATGACCTCGGCGAACAGGCTCAGAACGAAGAAGAACAGAAAGATCCAGAGGGAGACGAAGCCCCGCTTGTTGGCCTTGAACCTCAGCCAGCGCTCCTGGTTCAGCCTGCTCAGCTGGATCACGCCGCCCGCCTCTCGAAGCCCTTGCAGGGCATCCAATCTATCCAATCGAGTGAAAACGTCGTGCACATATCCATAGCCGTCACGCCGCCCGCCTCTCGAAGTCGATGCGCGGATCGACCAGCGTATAGGTGAGGTCGCTGATGAGCCCCAGAACCAGTCCCAGGAGGGTGAAGATGTACAGAGTGGCGAACATCAACGGGTAATCGCGCTGGGTGGCGGCCTCGAATCCCAGCAGGCCCAGCCCCTCAAGGGAAAACATCACCTCGATGAGAACACTTCCCGTGAAGAACATGCTGATGAAGGCCGCGGGAAAACCGGCGATGATCAGCAGCATGGCATTGCGGAAAACGTGGCCGAAGAGGATCTTCCTCTCCCCCAGCCCCTTTGCCCGGGCGGTCATGACGTACTGCTTGTTGATCTCGTCGAGGAAGGAGTTCTTGGTGAGCATGGTCAGGGTGGCGTAGCCCCCGATGGTCATGGCCGTGATCGGCAGGGCCAGGTGCCAGAGGTAGTCGCCGATCTTTCCCAGCAGGCTCAGCTCCTGGAAATCGGGGGAGACCAGCCCCCGAAGAGGAAAGATCTTCAGATACGACCCCCCTGCGAACAGGACGATCAGCAGGATGGCGAAGAGAAACGACGGGATTGCGTAGCCCACGGTCACCACCGTGCTGGTGGCCAGGTCGAAACGGCTGCCGTGACGCACCGCCTTGGCGATCCCCAGGGGGATGGAGATCATGTAGATGAACAGGGTGCTCCAGATCCCCAGGGAGATGGACACGGGCAGGCGGCGGCCGATCAGACCGAGCACGGTCCCGCCCCGGAATAGGCTCTCGCCGAAGTCGAACACCACGTAGCGCTTCAGCATGTCGAAGTAGCGCACGTGCAGCGGCCGGTCGAAGCCGAAGCGGCGTTTGATCTCCTCGATGACCTCCGGGTCCAGACCCCGGGCGCCCCGGTAGGCGGAGGCTTCGTCCTGCTCCCGCGTGGAGGGCGTGACCTCGTCCGCCGTGATCCCGGACAGGCGCTCCAGGCGGGTGTTCGTCCTCAAGCCCCGCATCTCCGCCACCATCTGCTCCACCGGCCCGCCCGGGGCGACCTGCACCACGAAGAAGTTGATCGTGATGATCGCCCACAGGGTCGGGATGATCAGCAGAATACGGCGGATGATGTAGGAAAGCATCTAGCGCTGCGGCAGCCGGCGCTCCTTGACCGGGTCGATCCACCAGGTATCGACGCCCAGGTCGTACCTGGGCCTGACCGGCGGGCGGCTGAACTTGTCCCAGGCAGCCACCCGGAACTTGCTGAGGTGCCACTGCGGGATCACGTAGTGGTTCCAGGTCAGCACCCGGTCCAGGGCCCGTCCCCAGTGCAGCAGCGCCTCCTCGTCTCCCTGGTGCTCGTCTATGCCTTTCAGCAGGTAGTCCACCGCCTCGTCCTGGACCGCCGCCTGGTTGTAGGTGGAGTCGATGTAATCGCTGCCCCACACGATCTTCATCATGGTGTCCGGGTAGAAGTGGGGGGAGAACCCGCTGGAGACCATGTCGAAATCGTGATCATGCCAGCGGTTGAGATACTGCGAGGGGTCGACCTTGCGGATGTTCATGGTGATGCCCACCCGCTCCAGGTTCTTCTGCAGCGGAATGGCGATCCTCTCGGTCGTGTCGGTATAGATCATCAGCTCGAATTCGAAAGGCTCGCCGCTGCCCGTGTTCACCAGCTGCTTGTCCCGTATCTCCCATCCGGCCTGCCGCAGCAGGCCCAGGGCTTCCCGTATCTGGGAACGGATGTTGCCCGATCCGTCTGTGACCGGCGGGTTGTACTCCGTGGTGAAGACTTCCGGCGGGATCTTGTCCCGGATCGGCTCCAGGATCTCGAGCTCCTGCCGGCCCGGCAGTCCCGTGGCGGCATACTCGGTGCTCTGAAAGTAGCTGCGGGTCCGGGTGTACTGGTCGTAGAAGATGTTGCGGTTCATCCACTCGAAATCCATCAGCTGGTTGAGAGCCATCCGCACCCGGCGGTCCTGAAAAACGGAGCGCTGGATGTTGAAGATGAAGGCCTGCATGCCGGGGGGGATGTCATGGGGGATTTCCTCCATCTTGATGTAGCCGGCATCGATGGCGGATCCGGTGTACTGGGTGGCCCACTTCTTGGCCTCGTTCTCCACCCGGATGTCGTACTCCCCGGCCTTGAAGGCTTCGAAGGCCACGGTCTGATCGCGGTAGTAGTCGTAGCGGATGAAATCGAAGTTCAGCCTGCCGCGGTTCACCGGAAGATCCCTGGCCCAGTAATCCTTCAGACGCTCGTAGGTCACGTACTGCCCCATCCTGTAGTCGCTCACCGTGTAGGGACCGCTGCCCACGGGTATCTCGTCCAGCGGCTCGGAGAGATCGTGAGATTCCCAGTAGTGCCTGGGCAGCACGGTCAGCCCGCCCAGCGCGACCATGGTCTCCTTGTCTCCCTCGGAAAGGGTGAAGCGCACGCGGAGACGATCCAGGGCCTCCACGTTCTGGACCAGACCGTAGTAGCTCTTGAACTGGGGCACCCCCTGGTCGACGAACTTGTTGAAGCTGAACACCACGTCCTCCGCGGTGATGGCCCTGCCGTCCTGGTGGCGGGCGCGCGGATCGATGTGGAAGATAATCCAGCGATAGTCGCTGTCGTATTCGACCTTCTCGGCGATCAGGCCGTAGGACACGTCGATCTCATCGGCGGAGTCGACCATCAGCGAATCGTTGAAGCTGTCGCTGGCAACCGCGGGATCGCCGCGCTGGGCGTAGCGGTTGAAGCTGTCGTAGGTTCCCAGTGTATAGAATCGCACCGTCCCCCCCCTGGGGGCGTCGGGATTGACGTAGTCGAAGTGCCGGAAGCCGGCCGGATATTTGGGTTCCCCCCGCATGGCCAGGGCGTGGGAGACGATCACGTCGGCGGGTGCCCAAACGGCCGCACCTGCAAGGAGAATCAGGATGGATACGAGGCGGAACTTTTTCATCTTTCCCCTCCGCTGTTGGTTTGATGCCCGGTAATAATAAAAATAGAGATTCTGAGTTGCCGAGTCAACAAGGAGCCGGATTTGTGCTATCCTGCCGCCAATCATGGATGAAGCGACTCTGATCGAGCAGCTCGATCATCCCCGTGCCCGAAAGCGGCTGGAGGCTCTTTCACAGCTGAACCAGGCCGTGTGCGCGGGACGGATCGCCGTCCCGGAGACCGGGGAGGATGTGAACAACCACATCCACACGATCTACTCCTTCTCCCCCTACTCCCCGGCCGCGGCGGTGTGGCGCAGCTACCAGGCCGGCTTGAGGACCGCAGGGATCATGGACCACGATTCGATCAGCGGAGCCGAAGAGTTCATCGAGGCCGGAAGGATCATCGGGCTGGCCACCACGATCGGCGTGGAATGCCGCTGTGATTTCTCCTCAACCCCGCTGGCCGGCAGGCGCATCAACAACCCGGACCAGCTTTCCAACGCCTACATCGCCCTGCACGGGATCCCCCACCCCGCCATCGCAAAGGTGAACGCCCACTTCGAGCCGCTGCGGGCGTCCAGAAACAGCCGCAACCGCCGCATGGTCGGGAAGCTGAACGACGCCCTGGCCGATCCCGAGCTCCGCCTGGATTTCGACGCGGATGTGGTTCCCCTGTCCATGCACCACGAGGGGGGCAGCATAACCGAGCGGCACATCCTCTTCGCCCTTTCGAAAAAACTGATCCGGCGCTGCGGCCGGGGATCGGCACTGCTCGAGTTCCTCCGGGGAACGCTGAGGCTGAACATCGGCTCCAGGGTGGGGGAGCTGCTGCGTGACGCCCGCAACCCCCACTACCCATACGATCTGCTGGGAGCGCTGAAGAGCGAGCTGGTCGGCCGCTTCTACATCGATGCGGATGAAGAGTGCCCCCCGGTCGGGGAGTGCCTGGCCTTCTGCGAGAGAGTGGGCGCCATCTCCGCGTACGCCTACCTGGGGGATATCAGCGAATCGGTCACCGGGGACAAGAAGGCCCAGCGCTTCGAGGACGGATACCTGGATGAGCTGTTCGAGACCCTGAAAGAGCTCGGATTCAGGGCCGTGACCTACATGCCCAACCGCAACACGCCGCAGCAGCTCGCCAGGGTGCAGTCCCTCTGCCGGAAATACGGGCTGTTCGAGATCAGCGGCGTGGACATCAACTCCCCCAGGCAGCTGTTCACCTGCCCGGAGATCCGGCAGCCGCAGTTCCGGCACCTGATCGACTCCGCCTGGGCGCTGATCGGGCACGAGGCGGCGGCCGGCGCCGATCCCGGCGGCGGAATGTTCTCCCCGCAGACGACCCGGGAGCATCCCGGCCTGGATCGGCGGATCGAGGCCTACCGGCGGATCGGAGAACGCTTCACCGCCTCGGCTTCAGGTCATTGAGGAGCGGACGGCTCACCAGCCCCTCACCGCCAGGCGCTGTCCTTCAGCCAGGGCTTCCATTTCGATACCCGGCATGGCCCGACCCAGCCCCCGGGATATCTCGGCCAGTATCTCGGGATCCCGGAAATGGGCTACCGCTTTGACGATGGCCTTTGCCCGTTGAGCCGGATTCTCGGACTTGAATATCCCGGAGCCCACGAAGACACCGTCGGCTCCGAGTTGGACCATGAGCGCTGCGTCCGCCGGCGTGGCGACTCCTCCGGCGGCGAAGTTGAGCACCGGCAGTTTGCCGCTCTCGGCTGCCTGCAAAACCAGCTCGTACGGAGCTCTAAGATTATTGGCTTCAGCCATCAACTCGGAGCGATCCATGCCGGGCAGCCGCCGCAGCGCATCCATGACGGCCCGCATATGCCGCACCGCTTCCACGACGTTTCCCGTTCCGGCTTCCCCTTTTGTGCGGATCATGGCCGCTCCCTCGGCGATCCGCCTCAGGGCTTCACCCAAATCTCTGGCACCGCAGACAAAAGGAACCTCGAAGGAGCGCTTGTCGATATGATGCGCCTCGTCCGCCGGCGTCAGGACTTCGCTCTCGTCAACGCAATCCACCCCCAGGGCCTGGAGTATCTGCGCCTCGACAAAATGGCCGATCCGCACCTTGGCCATCACCGGGATCGCCACCGCCTCCATGATCTCCTGGATCAGCGCGGGATCGCTCATTCTGGCCACTCCGCCGTCGGCTCTGATATCAGCCGGCACCCGCTCCAAAGCCATCACCGCGACGGCTCCCGCCTCTTCGGCTATACGAGCGTGCTCGGCGGTGACCACGTCCATGATGACCCCGCCCTCGAGAGTCCGGAACAGGTCTTTCTTTGCAGCAACCGCAGCTGCGTTCATGCTTCACCTCCTAACTCGTCGACACGAGCATGTCTTTCAACGTATCTCCTATTATCCGAATCCCTTCGGGGATCCGCTGTTCTTCGGGAGCGGTGAAGGCCAGACGAAACCCCCCGCGGCTCCATTCCTCTACCGCGAACATCCGATCCGGGGTGAACACGACTCCCTTCTCCCGAGTCCTGAGGAGCAGGGCCAAGGCGTCGAGGCTGTCAGGAATGTCCACCCATTGGAAAAGCCCCCCCTTGGGTTTGCTCCACCGCACCGCATCGGGAAAATGCTGCTCCATCGCCTTGACCATGGAATCGCATCTGTGCATGTGCACCTG
>JAFGQJ010000172.1 GCA_016935715.1 Spirochaetales bacterium | reverse complement strand
TTGATGGCTCGATTTTGCCTGGGACTGTCCGCGTTTCTCTGCGTCCTGTTCGCGCCCCTGCTCCTGCCAGCGGAGGTGGTCCCGGTTCGCCCGCCCCTGCACTGGGCTGCGGAAAACGGTCTGATCGACGTAGCCGGCCTGCTGATCGAGCAGGGTGCCGATCCGGATGAGAGGGATCAGTTCGGCAACACCGCTCTGCACCTGGCCCTCGATCATCCCGACATGATCGAGCTGCTGCTGGCAGGCGGAGCGGATGTGAACGCCGCCAACGCCATGGGAAACACCCCGCTGCATCTGGCTGTGAAAGACAGGCGGGCGGTGGAGACGCTGCTGTCCGCCGGGGCGCGGGCCGATGCCCGCAACGGTCTGGACAAGACGCCGCTTCACTACGCGATGCGGCAGGGAACCTCCCCGTACAACCTCACGATCATCGAAATACTGATCCGGGCCGGGGCGCGCTGACCGTTCAGGGGAATCCACCGGGCGCCGCAGGCGCTCAAGCTCCGGGGTCCAGGCAGGGATTGAAGTAGCCGAAGCGAAGGTCGGGAAACCGCTGCTCGAGGATCTGCAGCATGCGGAGGATGCCGACGCTCTCTCCCTCGGGTTCGAAGCCTATCTTCTCGAGATACCATTCGGGGTCGATGTTCAGGTTCCGCATCTGGATGAGATCGATCCCCGTGTCCGCCACCAGCTCGCTCAGGGCTTCCAGCTCCGCCCGCTCGTCGGTAAATCCGGGAAGAACGAAGTAGTTCAGGCTGACGAAGCCGCCCAGGCTCTTCATGACCCGGATCGAGGCTTTGACCGTTTCCAGGCTGTAGCCCTTCGGCCTGTAGTAATTCTGGTAGTAGGAGCGGCGGCAGGAGTTGAGGCTGACCCGCATGCTGTCCAGCCCCGACTCCCGGAGGCTGCCCACCCGATCGGGCAGGCTGGCGTTGGTATTCATGTTGATCGATCCCCGGCCGGTGGCCCGCCGCATCAGGCGGATCGACTCGGCGATCGTGTCGGACTGCAGCAGTGGTTCCCCTTCGCATCCCTGGCCGAAGCTGACCACTGCCCGCGGAGCCTTTTCGAGGTGCGGGATCGCCACCTCCGCAATCTCCCGGGCCGTGGGTACGAAACGGATCCGGTCCTGGGTGGAGCAGATCCCGCTTTGCTCCTGCAGGCTGATGCAGCCCAGGCAGCTGGCATTGCAGGCCGGGGAGGTGGGCAGGGGGGCCTCCCAGCGCTCCAGGAAGTAGTTCTTGGCCGCCGGACAGCCGTAGCCCAGGGCACACCTGCCCAGGTGCTGAATCAGGCGGTTGCCGCGGTGCGCTTTCATCTGCCGGCGGGTCTTGACTCCGAGCTGCACCGGGTCGAAGCGGTTGCTGTCCTGGCGCGGATCCGGGTCGATGCGCAGCGCCGAGACCACGAAGCCGCCCCGGTGCCAACCCGCGGCGGTGTAGGCAAACAGCGGCAGAATCGCGGCTTCCGGCAGCCGGTGATAGGCGGCGGACAGCAGCTGGGTGTGCGCCGGCGCGAGGAAAGCGGCCACCGCCCGCACGTGGGGGCTGCGGTCGTACGGATTGCGGTCCAGCACCCGCATGCTCGCCGAGGCAGGGTCGTAGCCCACCGGCAGCCGTCCGGGCAGCTGGAACAGCTCGCTGCCCGGCGGCAGGGACATCCACTGCCCCTCCTGCAGACGCGAGTAGCGGCCCGCGCTGGAGCCGACCATCTCCAGGTCGGCACACTCGAGGATGTTGCCCTTCTCATCGGCGAACAGCAGGCAGGGGGCGTCGCGGCTCATGCAGCGATCATAGCAGGAACGGCCGGTATTGTTCACCCGCCTGCCGGGGGGCGATGAGCGAAGAAATACCACCTGCGGAACAATACTTCAGCTTGACGGCATGGAGGGGGAGTGTTAAACTGTTTTACAGCAACGAGCAAGCCTTCCGCGTTAGGGGGACAATATGACAAAGAAATTGTTGGTCTTGGTGCTGATCCTTGGAGTGGCCGGTTTTCTGGTGAACTGCAAGTCAACACCAGAGGAGCCCGAGGAACCGGTAGTGCAGGAGATCCCGGAGGAAAAGCCCGAGGAAAAACCTGAGGAAGCTCCGCAGGTGGTGGAGGAGCCGGAAGAGGCTCCCGAGGAGAAAGTGGTGGTTGCTCCGGTCACCGACGAGGAAATTCGAAAGGCGCGCAATGCCATCGCCCGGGCTCGGGAAGCTGATGCGGGCTACTATGATCCCGCCACGCTGAAAGAGGCGGAGGATGCCTTGAATTCCGCCCTCGCAGCCCGCAGATCCGATCCGGCCGCGGCTCGCCAGCATCTGGCCCGCTCGATCGACAGGGCGAACAGGGCCTTCGACAACTCGGTAGTCGGGGCGGCCCGTGAGCTGGCCGAACGGGCGGAGCGTTTGGACGAAGAGCTGTTGGCGATTCACGCCGACAAGTTCCTGCCCTCCGAATACGAAGCCGCGGTTGCGGGGGTGCCGGAGACCGAGAGGCTGTTCAACGAAGGCAAACTGGTGGAAGCCCGGGAACAGGCCTACGCCACCCTGGCCGGGATGTCCAATCTCCTGGAGCGGCTGCGGGAACGGCAGCGATGGATCGAGATCCTGAAGCGGGACATCAACCAGTACCTCAAGGAAGCCGAAGAGCTCGATGCCCACGTGCGCGCCCCGGCGCAGTTCCAGCGCGCCAATGGCCTGTATCTGCAGGGAATCGAGGCCTATCAGAGCTACGAGCTGTTCGAGAGCGAAGAGCTGCTCGGAAAGGCCCGGGAAGAGGCTCTCGCCCTGATCCAGCTGGCCAAGAGCTCCGGGGCGCAGCAGAAGAGCAAGGCAGAGGCGCTCATGCTGGACGTGATGCGGGAGCTGGAAGATGCTTCCGATCTGACCGTGGTCACCGATGAGGGAACGCTGATCAGGCCGGAAGAATGGTCCGGGGAGGAGTTCATCGAAGAAACGGTGGAAGAGGAGGATCAGTCGCTGTTGAGCCCCCCCGATTTCCGCCAGCCGGCGGAGCGGGTGTTGATCCCGGAGGGAGCTCTGGTCGCGGTCCTGGGGGATGTGGCGGAGGATAACCTGCTCGCCCAGGCCAAGGAGCTGTGGAAGCAGGGAGTGATCGAGTGGAACGACGGCAACTACAGCCTGGCCGAAGAGTACTTCAACGAATCAAGGAAGCTGATCCAGGTGTACAAGGCCCAGGCGGTGAACCCGGACTACCCGATATACGTGGTGCGGCTGATTCCCGAGCGCCGGGACTGTCTGTGGCGGATCGCCGAGTACAACTTCATCTACGCCAATCCCTACAAGTGGCCGCAGATCTGGCGGCGCAACCGCAAGCTGATCCAGCATCCCGACCTGATCTACCCGGGTTGGAAGCTGGTGATCCCGCCGAAGTAGAGATTTTCACGAGATAGCGTGAACCAGGGGCCGCCCGGACGTCCGGGCGGCCTTTTTTGCCGGTGCGCCCGGCAGGACTGGGCGTCCTCAAGCATCTATAAGCTGTACGGCAAAGGTATCCATCGCGAGGACTGCGCATCCCGGTGGCATCAGAAGGAAGGCGCTGGCAAACCGCTGGCCTGATGAAGACTGGGATTACGGGGTTGTGGTCCATATGCAGGCACAAACCTGAATCAAAGACCGGGAAACAGCTTTTGTTGAAGGTAAGGAACAACTTTCTTACTGCACTTGCGCAGCATACCTGTCGCTCGTTTTAGTGAATTCCGGTTATTGCGGTTATTGAGAGCGGGGACTATGCGAAATCTTTTGGGCGCTGAGTGTGCCAGGGAGTCGCTTGTTCGTAGGCCTGGCTGACATTGAGCAGAAATCCTTCCTCATAGTGTCGCGCTACTAGCTGGAAGCCCATGGGTAGGCCCACGGAGCTCATCCCGCAAGGAAGACTCACGACCGGATGTCCGGTGACATTGAAGGGTGCGGTATAGGCGGCATTGCCGCCCACACTGTGCAGCTTCGGATTCTGGCGTGCCGCCTCGCTCGTGACAACCGGGGAGGTCGGAAGGGCAATGAGATTGAAGCGCTCGAGGACCCCGTCTATCCTCGCCCTGCCGGCATCCCCCACATGAAGGGCTCTGATGTAGTCCGCGGCCGAGACGAAGGCCCCCCGCGTTGCGTTCAACCGGCTGTTTTCACTATACTCTTCCCAATGGGAGTGTAGGTTCTGATCATGCTGCGTAAAGCCATTTGCGGCAAGAATGATGAAGGTGGCCGCCCGATAGGCCTCGAGCTCGGGAAAATCCACCGTGTAGACATGAAGGCCCAGCTTGGCCAGCACCTCCAGGGCCTGCCGGAACGATTCTTCCACCTCGGGTTCCAGGGGGATACTCCTGATATATTCCCAGGGAACGGCCACCTTGAACTGGCTGAGATCGCTTTCCCCTGCGGCTAAGCGGGCGTAGTGGGGTACTTCGGCGTCGGGAAAACGCTCGTCGGGAGAGGCGTAGCTAGCCACCGCCCCGAGAACATGGGCACAGTCCATCACGGTTCTGGCCAGGATGCCGATGTCGGTAATTCTTCTTGGATTCTTATAGGGAATCAGGTTATGGGTCGGCTTGAGCCCCACCAGGTTGCATTGCCCCGCGGGCAGTCGCACCGATCCCCCGCCGTCGCCCCCGAGGGCCGCGGCGCACAGCCCCGCGGCCACGGCAGTGCCGGCTCCGCTGCTCGTTCCGATGGTGACACAGTCGGTGTTCCAGGGATTGCGGGGCGGGGGAAACAGATCCCCGGAGCTGGGAATGCTGAAGAATTGATTCAGATTCAGCTTGCCGAGAAGAATCGCCCCGGCCCCCCGCAGCTTGGCGACGAAAATATCGTCCTCCGCGGGAACCCAATCCCTGAACATGGGAGAGTTGAAGGTCGTCCTCATGCCGCCCACATGGTAGCAGTCCTTTATGGGAATAGGGATTCCGAAGAGGGCTCGGCCGCAGGAGCCTTTCCCGGAGGGACGATCGCTTTCGGCAACCTGCAGCCGGGCTCCGGCCTCGGCAACCGTCGTGAAGGCGTGAAGACAAGGATCGTGCCTGCGGATCCTCTCCAGATACATCGTGAGCAGATCCGCGGGCAGAATTTCCCCTGCCGCTATCGAACCGGCAAGCTCATCGATGCTGGAAAACGGATCGATTTGCATTGGGATTCTCCTTTTTAAGCGGGAAAGGGATAATGCCTTTGTTCCTCATCCCGCACCAAGCGGAACTGATCCTCCAGCGGCTTGATCATCTGCTTCAATTTCCTCAAATCCTCCCGATTCGAGATCGGCAGATCCAGTCTCGCCAGAGTCGCCTCGACAAAGGCCAAATACTTCGCTTCACTCTCTTTGGATGCTTTCATTCCCGTTTATCTCCATAGTCTGCCGATACCCCTTGCGCAGGTATCCTAGTAGACTCTCACCTCATAAATCCTGGCCGTCTCGGCCCCATTGGTCTTTGTGACGACTATCCGAAGGGCATCGGTGGTGACCGCCTCCGGCAGCTCGTGCGTCCGTCTTCTGTGAAAGTTTCCCTCCACCGAAATGAGTTCCCTCCACTGCTCATCACCGCCGCGGGCGGCGATGGAGTAATCGGCTACGCACTCGGGGACCGGGAACGAGTAGCGATGCCTCTCCGGAGGGAAGCCGTAGAACCGGTCCGATTTATCGAGATCCGTATCAAAGGCCAGGAGGACCCTGGTGACGACTCTCGGTTCAGTCCAGGAGAGGGTGAGCGCCTGGGGAAGGCCCTGGCTCGGGTCGGATATCCAGATGCTCGGCCAGTTTTCCGCCCTGCCGAATCCGTCGACGACGTTCGCCGCCTGGTAGGGGTACTGGGTGGGATCGAGGCGGACGTTCAGGGTTGTCAGCAACTTGCGATTCGAGCCCAATTCTTCCATCTTGCTTCCAAGCCAGTCGTCGATTTCCGCTGGCAGGCGCCCGTGATGGTTGAGGGGGATCCATTTACCGTCGACAGGGGCGATACGCGCCCTTCCCTCGAATCCCTTGGGGACCAGGGGGCCTTCGAAGCGTACGGCCACGCGAGTTCCAAAGACCTCTCGCCCGACGTGCCCCCAATACACACCGCGCCGGCGGCCTAAACAGATCCACAACAGACTTCCGTCGGGCACCTCGATATTCGCGACTATTGTATACCACCCTGAACGGCCGCCCGCCACCGGGAGGGTCCCCTCGGCTAATTTTTCCGTTTCTTCCAACCGGCCCAGGGCGGAGCCAGAGTAGAGGGACCAGTTGATCTCGACTTCCTCGCCGAGCTTCGATTCGAGGTAGACCCGGATTCCGGTGAGCCGACCGTTGGAGATAGGAATTTGCTGTCCCAGGTCATAGGCCAGCTCGAGAGAACCTCCGGTTTCCTCATCGGCGGAGAGAGGGAAGCTGCTTGTGGCGCTCACCCTGGCTTCCCGGGCTATATCCCGGGCATCGCGATTCTTCAGGCCGATGATATAGGCGTCGTCCTCTAGCAGTTTCTGCTGGAGCTCATCGATATGAGTTTCTAGAACACCCCGTGGAGTCGTATTATACCGAATGCACAGAGCTGCGGCGGTTCCCACGGCCTGGGCCACCGCAGCGAGGGTATAGATGACTCGCATGGACCCGAGGGCCACGTGGGAGGCACTTATACAGCGTCCGGCCATCATCAGGTTTGTGAAGTCCCGCGAATAGCAGCATCGATAGGGGATGCTGTAGAAGGCGTTCAGGAAGGTCTGATCGCAAGGGGGTTCGAGACTATGGAATCCGCCGGGGGGATGAAGATCGATCGACCACCCGCCGTAGGCGATTCTATCGTCAAAAAGCTTGGCCTGCAAAAGGTCGTTCTCGTTCACGATGTAGTCGCCCTCGATCCTTCTTGACTCCCGCCGCAGGGGAAAGCCGGACCACCAGACAAGATCGTAGTATTCGAGAGCCTGCTTGGTCTCCTCGTCGCAGTGATTCTTGAGGTGGTCCCACACGCCCATCAATTCCTCTAACAGTTCGGCATAGGTGCGCTCGCTGTCCTTGATCACATCACCATCTCCGCCCAGGGCTAGCCACCAGAACACCCGAAAGGAATCGAGATCCTGCGAGATCGCGTTCCCGGGGAGTATATCCTTGATGCGATGGGGACGATGGGGAAAGTTCGAACACTCGGGGTAGCGTTTTGCCCAGGCCGGCGGGGTGAACGGTACGGGATAACTCCTGCGTTGGGCGCTGAAAAACAGTGTGCTCCCCAGGGTCTTGGAGTCACCTTCCTCAGGCGCCAGGCTCTCGGAAAACTCCCCCGCCGACTCCCGCCCTATCCGAAAGGTCGCCCCGGCCTCTGCAGCCAGGGCTCCGTCCCCTGTGGCGTCGATGAAGATCCGGCCGTTGAACAGATAGCGACTCTCCGTGGAACACTGGAAGGCTTGAACGGACTCGATTCCATCGCCTTTTTTATGACAGGTTAAAGCCCTGGTATTGAGGTAGAGATCCAGACGGGGCTCCCGTTCGCACGCCTCCCGCAGCACCAAGTCCCAAAAGACCCGGTTGTCGGCCCGTGGCGAGCGTGCCGCGTACTCCATACGCAACTCCTCGAGGATGCCGGTCTCCCGGGCCATCCGATTGTGTCCCGCGGAACTGGCGCCGTGGGGGGGTACGCAGGCCTCGCTGCTTGAGTTCCCACCCAGTACCCCTCTATCCTGAAGCAGAGCGACCCTTGCCGTCCCCCTCGCGGCCGCCAACGCCGCGCACACACCAGGGACTCCGCCACCGCACACCACCACATCGTAATCACTTATCTTATTCACAGTTCTCATCCTCCTGAATGAACCGGAACGGGTACATTAACACAGCTGTATTGTTGCTTTTCCATTCTCCGAGTTCCATCGCTTGCCGATCTTTGAGGATTCCGCGTACCCCGCCAGCCTGCCGAGGATCTCCTCAGAATACTCGATGCTGCCCCGTTGAGGATCGCCTCTGTCATCCAGGAAATAGGGAACCACCCTAACCTCTTTGAGGGTGCGCCCTGTCCTTGCCCGATCGATTATGGCCTCCAGAAGGTAGCCTTCCCGTTTTCGTTGCCTTTTCCAATCCGGTTCCTCCACGGATTTATACGGCGGCGTGAGCCTGGCTGGTGTCGAAGCATGGGGATGCCAGATGAAGTTCCCCTGTGAATAGCCTACCACACAGTTTTCAATCCGGCACACTCCGTTGATCGCGTGGGCATGGCCGCCGCAGAGGATATCGGCCCCGGCGCCGGCCAGGACGTCGGCCAGGGGTCGCTGATAGTCCGCGGTCTGTCCCTGGACGACCGGAGTCCAACCCAGGCTGACACCCCAGTGCATCCCCACGATCACGATGTCGGCATCCCGAGAGGCTCTCCGGACGGCCTCCCGTACCTTTCCCAGATCGGGAGGAAAAACATCCGTATGGACATAGAGTGAGGCGGAACCCGGCTCCTCTTCCATCCGTGAAAGATCCGGTTCAAACGAGCTGCGCACCCGTATGCCGGCCACACCCGGTCTGCCGTCAGTCGCTCTGTAGTTTGGCGGTAGGGTACAGCAGAAACTCAGGAACGCGATATCGACTCCCCGGCATTGGATGCGAGCCGGCCGGAAAGCGGCGGCTTCATCGAGCCCCGCGCCGGTATGGCGTATCCCGCGCTCATCCAATGCACGGATCGTTTGCTCGAGAGCGGCGGGGCCGTAATCCATCATGTGGTTGTTCGCCAGAGAAACCACCCGCACGCCTAGGGAGGGCAGCTGGTCGAGCCAACGGGGATCGGTTTTCAGAAGAACGGTTTTATCCGATGGATACCCGGTCCCCTTTTCGCAGGCCGGACCCTCCAGATTGGCAAATACACAATCCGCCGTTGAAATGTCGGTGATGAGCGGACTCACCTCGACGGTCCGCCGCACATGGATATCACCCGTCATGACGATTCGCAGATCTTCTCTCATGGGTTGTAATGTATTCTCCATTGCACTCTGCGGCAAAACGGTATCCCTCCGTTGTCCCTAATCCTTGCTAATATCACCCAGATACTCGGCCAGACAGCGAACGTGGGTTTCCCATTGAATCTTGCCCGCCTCCTCCGTGGCATCCCTGGGGCGCCCGGAGGCGCCGATGTTCTGCGTGGCCTCGTCATAGAAATGAACGTCGGTCCCGGACACCGGCGGGGTATCGATATGCTGAACACGCTCCATCTTTACCAAATCTCCCCGCAGGTAGAGGATCTTCGCCGTTTCCAGGGCTCCCGAATGGACCATCTTATGCAAGGCCGCCTCTTTGGTGATCTTCTCCAGGCGATCGAACATGCTCCTGGGTCGCAGGTCCGGATTTCCGTCGTCGGCAACTCGAATCAACACCTCCCGCCCCGCCTTCACGTACTTCTCCTTCAGGTCGACCCCCGCCGCTCCCACGGCGAAGCGGTTTCCGCCATGAACGTTCAGAATAACCAGCTTTCTGAATCCATGGGCGAGGACCGAGTCTCCCACCTCGAACACCAGGTTCTTCAGGGTCTCGAAGGACAAAGTCACTGTACCCGGAAAGCCCATGTGATGCTTGGCATTCCCGAAGTGAATCCCGGGGAGAACCAGAACCCTCGCGGCAAACTGCTTCCGAGCCAACAGAGCTGCGTCGGCGGCCCACTTCTGGGCCATGTAATCATCCGTGCATATAGGAAGGTGGGGTCCGTGCTGTTCGGTGCTTCCGACCGGAAGTACCACAGTGTAGTCCTCTTCGACGGCCCGTTCGAGGTCCGGCCATGCGAGTTCTGAGTACAGGATGGTATCGAACATTGGTCACTCCTTGTGCGGTAATTCTTTCTTGACGGACTAACCTTTGACGCCACCCTTGGTCAATCCACTGACGAGGTATTTCTGCAGGATGGCGAAGACCGCCATAACCGGTAGGGTGAAGACGATGCAGGCGGCCATGATGTCGTTCCAGGAAACGATATACTGACCCATGAAGGATACGACCCCCACCGACGCGGTCCATCCCGATTCCTTGGTCATGAAGGTTACGGCAAACATATACTCACCCCAGGCCAGGACCGCGGCATAAACCGCCGTTGCGGCCAGACCGGGCAGGGAGAGGGGCACGATGACCCTGACGAAGGACTCCAGGATGCCGCAGCCGTCGATCTGGGCTGCCTGCTCCAGGTCCTTGGGGATCCCGTCGAAAAATCCCTTGAGCATCCAGGTGCTGAAGGGCAGCACGAAGGTTGTATTGGCAATTACCAGCCCGAAGAGATTGTTCAGGAGACCGAACTGCTTGAAGAGGGCATAGAGGGGGATGACCAGCAGGGTCGCCGGCAGCATCTTGGCCAGTAATAGGATATAGCCCAACACTCGCACCCTGGCTATCTGATACCGGGACAGGGCGTATCCCGCCAGGCATGACAGGGGAATAGACAGGCCGAGGGTGGCCGCGGTGACGATGATGGAGTTCAAAAACCAGCGGCTGACCAGGGTCCTGGAAAATACCCTCTGGTAGGCGTGGAAGCCGCCTCCGGTGGGCAGAAAATCCGGCGGGTAGCTCATGACCCGCCCGTCGGGCCTCAGAGAGGTCAAAACCATCCAGTACAGCGGGAAGAGTAGGCTGCACAAGAAAAAGGCGAGAGCCACGTAGAAGAAAATCCATCGTATCCCGCGTCGAGTCTGTTTCGTGAGCAGGGTTTTTCTCAATCCATTCTTCTCCAACACAACCCCTCCTGGTGCAGCCAGGGGATCAATAGAACTCTTCCGCGCCGTAGCGGATCATGATCACGGTCCCCACCAGGCAGATGAAGAGAGCGGCCACGCCTATGGTCGCCGCGTAGCCCATGTGGAAAAACTCGAAGGCTTCCCTGTATATCATGAGCGCCATCGTTGAGGTTGCGCTGGATGGCCCCCCCTGGGTCATGACGTAGATGATGGCGAAGGACCTGAAGGTCCACAGTCCGTGAAGCACACAGGCTATGGTGATGACCGAGCGCAGGCCGGGCAGGGTGATTTTGGTGAAACGCCCCCAGGGACCCGCACCGTCCATACTGGCCGCCTCGTAGAGTTCTCCCGGGATACTCTGAAGTCCCGAGAGGAGCATCAGGGTGAAGAAGGGGTACCCTTTCCATATCGTTGCCAGGCAGATGGCGATGAAAGCCGTGGCGGAATAACTCAGCCAGGCAATCGGCTGGTTGATCAGCCCGATTTTGTACAGAAGGAAGTTGAAGACCCCAGCTGTGGGGTCCAGCAGCCACATCCAGATCAGGGCTGCGATGCTGGCCGGCAGGGGCCAGGGAAGCATGAAGAGGATACGGGAGGTCAGACGTCCCCTGAACTTCTGGTTGAGCAAAACCGCCGTCCCCAGACCGATAACCAGAGAGACGATGGTCACCACGCCGGCGTAGAGGAAGGTGCGAGCGACGGACCCCCAGAATTTGACAGACTCGACCATCTTCACGTAGTTCTTGAAGGTGGCGGGAGACTTATATCGCAGGCCGCTTACGATACGTACATCGTGGAAGCTGGCCACGAGGGAGACCACCACGGGGTAGAGGATGATCAGCGCGACGAAGAGAACGGGTAGGGCGATCAGAGCCATGGCAAAGTACTGCTCGCGGACCGTACGGCGCTTAAAGGTGGATTTGGCGGCGGAAATCAGATTGGGCATAGGCATGTACCGGCGGGGGACGGCATTGAGCCGCCCCCGCCTTCCCTTGTTCCTATTCCTTCAATTCCAGTGAAAGCTCGCGAACCTGGTCCACGATTTGATCCAGGTCCTTGTCCTGAAGCAGGTATTCCAGGATGATATCCACCATGGTGGTTCGCCATTCGGTGTAGTTGATCTCGAGGCCGGGGGGTACAGACCTGACGGCCTTTGAAGCCGCCTCGGCATAGATTCCCATGTTGGGCCTCTCGGTCAGGATCTCCGGAGTGATGGCACCTTTACGGGACGGCGGCTGGCCGGCGAGTAGGGCGTACTGACCCTGCCATTCCGGCGTGGCGAAGAGCTTGAGGTATTCGGCCACCATGGCCTTCTTCTTACCGCTCAGAGCGCTCGGGATGCCCAACGCATTGCTGGGTCCGCCCGAGACGTATTCGTACGGGAAGGCTCCGACCTTCAGGTTCGGGCGCACATCATCTGGGGCCTTGTCGATGTACCCCTCGATCCACGGGCCTTCGATCATGATCGCCGCGCGACCCTCGGAGAAGGCCGCACGCCGGCCGTTGGAATCCAGTCCGATGGGGGTGTAGCCGTTGCCGACGATGTTCTTGTAGTACTTCAAACCCGCCGCGACCACGTCAGCGTTGAAATTACCCGCTTCATCCAGGATATTCTTCCCGGATAATCCGATGCAGGCCTGGTGGAAGTTGCCTACCACATCGGGGTGGGTTTTCGAGGCCACGGCCCATCCGAACTGATCGATCACCTTGTCGCCGTTCGTGTCCTTGGTCAGCCTGGCCGCAGCCTCCGCCGCCTGCTTCGCGGTCGTGGGAACTGCGAGCCCCTCTTCGTTGAACATGCGCTCATTGTACCCCATGATATGGCCGTAGCCCAGCACCATCAGGGCCACTGTGTCTCCCTCGTAGCGGTTCCAATCCTCCTGCAGGGGAATCCATGAGGCCAAGATATCGGTGCTCTCCAGGTAGGAATCCAGGGGCTCCAGCCACCCCTCCCGGGCGAACGCAAACAGGTTTGCCGCCGGGAAGTGGAAGATATCCGGCGTATCGTCCGCCGCGAAGCGGGTGATCATGGTTTTGGTGTACACCGGATAGGGGAGGTGAGAGAAGTTGATCGTCACCTCCGGGTGCTGCACCTGGAACTCTGCGTTCAAAGCCTTCCAAAAATCGGATGTCCCCGGCTCGGTGGCCTGCCAGGAGTTAAACTCCAGCTCCATGGGCTCCGCGGCTGCCTGGGGAGCGGCCGATTCCTCCTGCCCGCTCGCGAACAGTGACCCTGCCAAGAACAGCATCACACTTGTGATTGATAGTGCCAACTGAGTTCTTTTCATTTTCCGATCTCCTCTCTTTCTTTTGTTTTTTTCGATCTTTGTTGAATCGATCCCCTAGTCAGTTCCTTTTTGAACACCTCCTTTTCTCTTCGAAGGATCGGGATAAACCCGAGTAGATCCACGGAGGATGAGATCATCCTCGATGACTACCTTCCTGGGTGGGCCCTTCCTTTTGATATCCTCGAGTAGAATCTCGGCGCCTCTTTCTCCGATTTCAAACATGGGAACCCGGAGTGTGGTTAACGGAGGGTCGAGGAGCTGGGCAAAGAATGCATCATCTCTGCCGATCACCGAGACATCATCGGGAATGGCAAGTTCCCTTTCCCTGAGGGCTTCATAGACGCCCATGGCTATGGTATCGCTGAGACAGTAGACCGCGCTGAACGACAGACCGTCATCCAGTGCTGCCAGCATCTCGCTTTTGGCCAGGGGTGTCTCATAACCCCCATGCCGAATGAGTGTCTCATCACAGGTGAGTTCATTCGCCTCATAACAGGCCCTGTATTCCCGGATGGCTCTCTCGGTATCGGGTGCCCGGTACCGCCCGGCCATGAGTAGTATTCTTTGATGACCGATGCTCAACAGATACTGAATCGCGCCTTGCGGAGTGGGGGTCCTGTCGATAATCTGGTTGATCTGGTAACCGAAATCCGGCATATTCATGACCACGAAGGGAGTACCTGTGTTCAACAACTGCTCGATGTTGGCCTTCATGTCCTCGGTTCTGCACGCCTGGGTACCGAAGAGGATGAAGCCGTCATAGCCGCGGCTGGTTTTCAATTGTTCCTTGATTATCTCTGAGGATCCCGTGCCCCTGGCCGGAATAAAAATAAACTTATAATCCCTGCTGAACAGAACCGACTGAATTCCGGAGAGCATCTCGTTCAGCCGTACGTTTCTGAAGTAGGGCTTCTCGAGAGGAATGAGGATGGCAATGACGCGACTCTCTCGCCGGGCGAGGCTCTGGGCGTTGACATTTATCCGGTAATTGAGCTTGTGAATTGCGCGGGCGATTTTGTGCTTTGTTTTTTCGCTAACCCGCCTCGTGTCGGGGTCATTTAGATAGAGATAAACCGATGTTTTCGAGAGGCCTAGGTTTTGAGCAACTTCTTTGATGTCTGATGGTTCGTTCATTTTCGACTATGCGGTAAACTACATTTTAAACTAGCCGAATATTTGCTGTCAACCATCCTTGTTCATCATTCGTAACTCCGAATCAGACAGTGGAAGACGTAGAGGCGATTTTGCTACGAAATCGGGTTGTCGGAGGTAAAGAATTATTAGTGATTACACGAGGTTTGTGTCCAGCGCCGGCGGCGGCCGACTGACCTTCACCAGATGCCGCAAGATTTTTTACCTCTTCCGGCTCAGTGATCACGGCAAGGATTCGCATCTGCGAGCCGCATCACATGGGGCATATTCTGCCACTTGCCCTTGGTTCTGGCGGTCCGCCGTCGCGGAGCATAGAGCCCGTATCGCCGGATATATTGAGATCCACGGGGAGGGATATGCTGCGTCAGCTCCAGCAAGAAACGGGTTACAGGGAAGGATTCGATCTTTCCCTCGAAGAAGTCATTATCAGAGATGCAGGTAGCCTCGCCATTCTCTTGGATATCTATCTTTTTGAGGGACAGCGGAGGGTATCAGCGGCGGTGGATAATCGGGAAGGATCGCCCGGCCCAATGGCGTCCGGGGACAGGGGTCACTCCTCTTCGAGCGCGGGATCCAGCTCCCGGAAGCGGCTCTTCAGCTCGGCGGTCCGCTCGGACAGCGCCCGATCCGAGTCCGCCTCGACGACCAGGCGCAGATAGGGCTCGGTGTTGGACTTGCGCAGGTTGAACCACCAATCGGAAAAATCCAGGCGGATGCCGTCGATGCCGGTGACCCGGGCCCCGGGGCGGCTGCGGTATTCGGACAGCACCGCCTCGATGATGCGGTCCTTGGCGTCGGTTTTGAAGTTGATCTCGCCGGAGTAGTGATACTTCCGGATTTCCCCGATCAGCTCGGAGAAGGGGCGCTGCTGCCGGGACAGGATAGCCAGAACGAGCAGGGCGGCGATCATCCCGGAATCGCAGAAGTAGTTGTCCCGGAAATAGTAGTGCCCGGCCAGCTCCCCCCCGTAGATGCCCCTGGTTTCCCGCAGCAGCTTCTTGGCGTGGGAGTGGCCGACCCTGCAGATCACCGGTTTCCCGCCCAGGGCTTCCACGTACTCGACCACGCTGCGGGAGGTGCGCACGTCGTAGGTCACCGCCTCGCCCCGGTGATCCTCTCCCGCTTGGCGGAAGAAGTACAGCCCGAGCAGGGCGATGATCAGATCCGGGGAAACGAAGCGGCCCTCCTCGTCGATGAACATCACGCGGTCTCCGTCGCCGTCGAAGCAGATTCCCAGATCCGCCTTTTCCGCCAGGGTCCGCCGCTTCACGTCGGCGAGATTGGCTTCGATCAGAGGATTGGGAGGGTGATGGGGAAACGTGCCGTCCGGCTGATCGTACATGGTAACGATCTGCGCCTGCAGGTCCCGGATGACGTCATGGATGAACACCGAGGCCATTCCGTCCGAGCAGTCGATCACCGCTTTGACTGACCCGACCGCTTTGATGTAGGGAGCCAGGTGCTCCAGGTATGCGCCGCGGATGTCCAGGGTTTCCAGTTTTCCGGCGGTGGCGGCCCGGGAAACGGGTCCGTCCACCATCCGCTCCAGGCGGTCCAGCCCGGTGTCGTAGCCCACCGGAATCGCCTGGGCCCGGGAAATCTTCAGGCCGTTGTACTGCGGAGGGTTGTGAGAGGCGGTGATCATGACGCCCCCGCCGAAGCTGTAGTGGGCCGTGGCGAAATAGACCGAGGGGGTGGAGCACAGACCGATGTCGGTTACGCCGCAGCCCGCATCCCGGATCCCGCGGCTCAGAGCGTCGAAGACCTCTACGGAGCTCGCCCGGGCATCCCTGCCCACCAGGATCCGATCGGTTTCCAGGAGGGAGGGCAGAAAAAAGCCGATCCGATAGGCCAGATCGCCGTCCCATTCCTGATCGTATATGCCTCGAATGTCGTAGGATTTGAATACACCCATGGCGTGATTATATCCTCTCCCTTGGCCTTGATCCACCGGTTGTTCGACTGCACGGGGAATTGGAGAGGCGGGGAAACCGAGCCATCCTGTGAAAAAAGAGCATTATCAGGGTTGACAATAAACTATAAGGTAGTATAATATACTATAAGGTACTTTAGAGGACAAAAGGGCATGACGGGAGAAAATGCAAGGGAATCGCTCGCACGCAGCGTCGGGCCGGGCGCCGAACCGGGGGAGGTGATGACCCTCGCCGAGGTGGCGGAGTATCTGCGGCTGGCGGAAAAAACGGTTCTGCGCATGGTCCACAGAGGCGAGATTCCCTGCGCCAAGGTGGCCAGCCAGTGGCGCTTCCTGCGCTCCATGATCGATGACTGGTTGACGGCAAAGATGCGGGTGGTGCCGCGCAATGACCTGGCCCGGCTGATAGAAGGCTCTCCGGACCTCGTGCCCCTGTCCAGGCTTCTGCGAACCGAGCACATTCTGCTCGACCTCCGCCCCGGAAGCAAGGAGGAGATTCTCCGCCAGCTGGTCGAGCCTCTGGTGCTGACGGGGTTCGTCACCCGGGCAGAGCCGTTTACCGACAAGCTGCTGCAGCGGGAGGCCATGGTATCCACCGCCGTTGGCAGAGGCGTGGCCATCCCCCACCTCCGCAATCCCGTCGAAAATCCCCGGGGCGGTCCCGTATTGGTCTTGGGGATCTGCAGAGAGGGCACGGATTTCGCCTCCCCGGACGGGGAAAAAACGTACTTTTTCTTTCTTCTCTGCACCGACAGCGAGGTGGTGCACCTTCGGGTTCTGGCCAGGGTGAACCGCATCGCCGCCAGGAAGGAACTGTTGCTACAGCTCGTCGAAGCAGAGTCGGCGGAGGAGATCCTTCGCGTTGTGCTTCGGGCCGAGCAGGAAGGAGTGTAGCCATGGGTTTGTTTGCCAGTTTTCGTCCGGAGTGCGTCCAGATCGGAAGCGGTGCACGGAACAAGGCGGAGGTGCTGTCCGATCTGGCCCGGCTCGCCAAGAAGAGCAGGGTGCTGGCCAGCGTATCGGAGCGGCGCATTCTCGACGCCCTGCAGGCGCGCGAACAGGTGGGGACCACCGGATTCGGGGGGGGAATCGCCATTCCCCATTGCAGCCTGGATGAAATCGAGGAGTTCGCGGTCGGGCTGCTGATCGCCCCGGAGGGCATCGATTTCGCCGCGCTGGACGGTCGAAAGACCACGACCTTCTTCTTCATCATTGGGCCGACCTCCCAGAGAAACCGCCACATCCAGCTGCTGGCGGCGATCTCGAAAATCCTGAAAAATCCTGACGTGATCGATCGATTCCTCGAAGCTTTCGACGAACGGCGGGTGCGGCAGATCGTGGAGGAGCTGTTCAGGCTCGTCGACGTGGAGGTTTCGCCGGACCGGCAGCAGGGCCGCTGTCTGTTCCACGTATTCGTGCAGAAGGAGCAGTACTTCGAAGATCTCCTCCAGGTATTCTCCGCGGCGGTGGAGGGCTCGATCGCGGTGATCGAAACCAACGCAGCCGGTTACTATCTGCATCGCCTGCCCCTGTTCGCGGCCTACTGGTCCGAGAGCCACAAGGGGTTCTGCCGCCTGATCCTTGCCGTCGTGGACAAGGAGCTGTGCAACGACGTGATCCGGCGCATCCACACAGTGGTGGAAGACGTGGAGAGCGAGCCCGGCGTTTTGATCACCGTCCAGGATCTGTTCTATTCCAGCGGCTCCCTCGAGTTCTGAGTCAAAGGCAGATCATCATGTTGCAGGCGGTTCAAGGCTTTGTCGGTACCCTTCCTCTACCGTTGCTTCTCGTAGTCGGTCTGATAACCCTGGCCGGCTTCTATCTGGGCAGGGCCATGCGCTTCGTGCGCCTGCCCTCGGTCATAGGATTCATGCTCGTCGGCGTGCTGCTGGGCCCTTCGGTGCTGAATCTCATCAGCGAGACTCTGAAAGGCTCCCTCGATTTCATCACCAACATCGCCCTCGGCTTCGTGGCCATCAGCATCGGCCTCGAGCTCAGCCTCTCTTCTCTGAGGAGGCAGGGTCTCGGCATCATCCTCATCATCATCGCCGAGTCGTTCCTGGCCTTCGCCGCGGTCACTGCGGCCATATACCTCCTGACCCGCAATCTCCCCCTGGCGCTGATCTTCGGTTCCCTGGCCCCGGCCAGTGCCCCCGCCGGAACCGTGGCGGTGATCCAGGAGTACCGTGCACGGGGCAGCCTCACCAACGCTCTGTACGCGGTGGTCGGTTTCGACGACGGGCTGGCGGTCGTCATCTTCGGTTTTGCCTTCGCCGTGGCCCGCAGCATCCTGCTTCACGAGCACGGTGCAGCCCCGGAGGCGCTGTGGCGGCTGATCGTCTTGCCTCTTCTGGAGATCGGATCGAGTTTCCTCATCGGCGGGCTCATCGCCGCCGGCTACCGCCTGCTGGTCCGACCGCTGGCCGAGCGGCGGGATATCTTCATCCTGACTTTCGCTGCGGTGCTCCTCACCGTGGGAATCTGTGAGCTCCTGCACCTGTCCCTCATCCTCACCAACCTCGTGGTCGGAATCGTGGTCGTCAACACCCAGGCTCCGGCCCTGACCGAGAAGATCAAGGAGGAGCTGACCGAGGTGATGCCGCTGCTGTTCGTGCTGTTCTTCATCCTGGCCGGGGCAAACCTCCGCCTGTCCCTGCTGCCGGCATTGGGTCTGGTCGGTGTGGTCTATATCGTGAGCCGGTCTGCAGGGAAGATGGGCGGGGCCTGGATCGCAGCCGTCGCGGGCCGTGCCGATCCGCACATCCGGAGATACCTGGGGCTGGGCATTCTCTCTCAAGCCGGCGTGGCGATCGGCCTGGCTCTGGTCGTCAAGCAGACGCTGACGACTCTGGAGCCGTGGGGGGCTCGCATCGGAGCCCTGGTGATCACAACCATCACGGCAACCAGCATCGTCTTCGAGATCGTGGGACCGATCCTCTGCAAGCTGGGTCTGCAGAGGGCCGGCGAGATCGGCGGGCAGAGCCTCAAGCAGCGCGAATCATAGATACCTCCTTGCTTTTTTTCATTTTTTCAGCGAATATCTCTTGACATACGTTTCTTTATGGAGTAGCGTTCTTTTTCGTAGTAACGTTTCTATGGAAAGTAACACCAGCGAAGAATTGGAGGCCCTCGATCAGATCTCCACCGTCCTTGCCAGGATCGAGGATCGAAAGTTGATCCGGGAGTTCCTGATCTGCATCCTGACCAAGTACGAGATCAAGGAGATCGCCGGCCGCTGGAAGCTGGTGAAGCTGCTGTACGACGGGTTGAGTCAGAGGAGAATCGCCGAACAGCTCGGCATGAGTCTCTGCAAGATCACCCGGGGATCGAAGGAGCTGAAGAAGCGGGATTCCGCCTTCAAGACGATCCTGGAAAACTACATAGAA
>JAFGQJ010000171.1 GCA_016935715.1 Spirochaetales bacterium | reverse complement strand
GCGGCACTCCCGGCCGCTCACTCCCGTCCAGACCGGTCAAAGGCCCCTCCTGCGAAGGCTTGCAACGGTCCGGGCGGTGCTGTTCGACGTATACGGTACCCTGTTCATCTCCGCCTCCGGTGACATCGGCACCGGCCGCGCGGAAGCCCGCGGCCGGATAATGGGCCAGGCCCTGGAGGCCGTCGGAATCCCGGCAGACCGGCACGACGCGGAGACAGCCGCCGCTTGTCTGGTGAAGACCATCACCGAAAGGCACCGTCGGCTCAGGGAGGAGGGACGATCCTGTCCCGAGGTGGAAATCGGGGACGTGTTCCGGGAAGTGCTCGAGGATCTGCAGAGACGGGGATTGCCGGTCGCGGGTCCCGGCCGGGAGCTCTGTGAGAACCTGGCCGTGGAATACGAGTGCCGCAGCAACCCGATCTGGCCCATGCCCGGTGTAGTGGAAACGATCTGCGGCCTGAAGGAGCGGCGGATGACCCTCGGGATCGTCTCCAACGCCCAATTCGTCACCCCCCTGCTGTTTCCCGCCCTCCTGGATGAAAGCCTCGAATCACTGGGCTTCGACCCGCAGCTCTGCGTGTGGTCCTACCGCTACCTGGAGTCCAAGCCCTCGCCGAACCTGTTCCGCCGCGCTCTGGAGGGGCTGGATCAGCGGGGTATTGCTGCGAAAGAGGTCCTCTACGTGGGCAATGACAGGCTCAACGATATCTGGCCGGCCGCCGCCTCGGGAATGAAGACGGCTCTGTTTGCCGGTGATCTTCGTTCGTTCCGACCCCGTGAGGGGGATCCGCGCCTGCGGAACGTGCGGGAGCAGATAGTCCTGACGAAGCTGCCTCAGCTGCTGGAGGTGCTGGCAGCCGCCTGATCCCGCGATCCGCCGTCCTTCGAAAGACGCATCACCCGCAGATAGCCGGCGCAGGAGCGGATCTCCCGCTGACCGCAGCCGAACCCTTCAGCGAGCAGGCGGCCCTGCGGCTGCGCGTGGACCTGCCGGCCGCTGGAGGTCAGGATGGCGCAGCCGGTGGGTGTGAGGATCTCCGTGCCCGTGTCCAGTCTCCGCACCCGGAACTCCGACAGCATGATCCGGGTGGCCGGCGCGGGCACCGGCAGGGTTCCACGGGAGGTGACCACCGTACCGCTGCCGACGGTGAGCGTGGAAAAAGTGATGCCCTCCACGCCCAGATAGTCGATGCACAGGGCGAATCCCAGGACATCCACCACGGTGTCCACGGCTCCGAGCTCGTGAAAATGCACCTGGTCGACCGCCACACCGTGAGCGCGGCTCTCCGCCTCGGCCAGGCGGCTCAAGACGAGCCTGCACGTTTCCACGACCTGCGCCGGGTATCTCCCGCGCTTCAGAAGGGCGATAATCGAGCCCAGGTTTCTGTGCTCCAACTGGGCGGCCTCCCTCCAGCCGATCTGCAGCTGCACGCAGGACCTGCCGGAGCGCATCCTGCGATCCTGTCGGATCGTCAATCCCGGGATCTCGAGGGCAGCCAGCCGCCCGGTAAGATAGGACAGGGGAACCCCCAGATCGATCAGGGAAGCGAGGATCATATCCCCGCTGGCGCCGCAGAGCAGATCGAAATACAGCATGAGGCGTTGTACACCGCAAATTAGATGCGGTTCAAGGGGAAATTCAGCTTGTCTTTCGACCGGGTCGTACGTATCATATCAACGGGTACAGAAATGAACGATGACCAACACAAAAAACGGCAAATATCCCTCGGCTACATTGCGATTGGCCTGCTGCTGATCTTCGGGCTGCAGTTCCTCTTCGTCCGGGGAATGTCCCGGGAGATACCCTACAGCGAGTTCAAGCAGTATCTGGAACGGGGAATGATCCAGGATGTGACGGTTTCGCCGACGGATATTCATGGGGTGATCGTGCTCAGCGAGACCGAGCAGGAGACGTTCGTGACCAATCGGGTCGAAGACCCGGAGCTGGTCAGTCAATTGGAGGAGAAGGGCGTTCGCTTTACCGGACGCCAGGCCAACAGCTTCTTCGGAACCCTGCTGTCCTGGGTTCTGCCCCTGTTGATCATCTTCGCAATCTGGAACTTCACGATGCGCCGCATGTCCATAGGGGGGCCGGGAATACTCAACGTGGGCCAGAGCAAGGCCCGGCTGGTCGCGGATGAAGAGGCGAAGAAGACCTCGTTTCGGGACGTAGCCGGCATCGACGAGGCCAAAGAGGAGCTGACCGAGGTCGTCGAGTTTCTCAAGAATCCCCACAAATTCGAGGACCTGGGCGGCCACATCCCCAAGGGCGTCCTGCTGGTCGGCGCCCCGGGAACCGGAAAGACCCTGCTGGCCAAAGCCGTGGCCGGAGAGGCCAAGGTACCCTTCTTCCACATCTCCGGGTCGGAGTTCGTCGAGATGTTCGTCGGCGTGGGTGCGGCCCGGGTCCGTGACCTGTTCTCCCAGGCCAAGGGCAAGGCGCCCTGTATCATCTTCATCGACGAGCTGGACGCACTGGGCAAGGTGCGGGGCTTCAACCCCATAGGCGGGCACGACGAACGGGAGCAGACCCTGAACCAGCTGCTCGTGGAGATGGACGGCTTCGACACCCGGACGGGAGTGATCATCATGGCAGCCACCAACCGCCCGGAGATCCTGGATCCCGCCCTGCTGCGCCCCGGCCGCTTCGACCGCCAGGTGGTGGTGGATCGCCCCGACCTGAACGGCAGGGAGGAGATCCTGAAGATCCACAGCGAGAACGTGAAGCTGGCCGCTACGGTGGATCTGAAGATCATCGCCGGCCGGACCCCGGGGATGGTTGGAGCCGACCTGGCCAATATCGTCAACGAGGCGGCGCTGCTGGCCGCGCGGCGCGGCAAGAAGAGCGTCACCATGGACGAGTTCGACGAGGCCATCGACCGGGTTATCGCCGGCCTGGAGAAGAAGAAGCGCCTGATCAGTCCCAAGGAGAAGAAGATCGTGGCCTATCACGAGGCGGGCCACGCCCTGGTGGC
>JAFGQJ010000170.1 GCA_016935715.1 Spirochaetales bacterium | reverse complement strand
GGAGCGCTTTCTCCTGGATCTTGCCGCAGCGCTGCGGCCCCACCTGCGCCGCTGCCTGTTCCTGCGCTTCGACCTGCCCTGGGGCACAGAGGGCGCGGGAAATCTGCCGGAGGCTCTGCACGGCTCGGGGGGGCTGTACAAGGCGCCGATGGACGTTCAACCCCCCAGCACGGTGATCCTGGACCTCGGCGGGGAGGAGGAGCTGCTGCTGGCCGCCATGAAGAGCAAGACGCGCTACAACATCCGCCTGGCGGAAAAGAAGGGCGTGGAGCTGACCGTTTACCGGACCGGCCCCGGCGAGCCCGGCGCACTCATGGAGGGGGGCGAGGGGGCCGGGGTCGCGGGACTCGATCCGCTGTCCGAGTGGTACCGGCTGTTCGAGGAGACCGCCCGGCGGGACCGCATCACCCTGCACGGCGAACAGTACTACAGGAGACTGTTTTCCCTGCCCGCCGCCTACGGGGCCGGCGCACCGGAGCTGTACCTGCTGACCGCCAGGGATGAAGGGCAGCTGCTGGCGGGGATCATCGTGGCGGTAAGGGGGGAGGGAGCCTGGTATCTGTACGGCGCCTCATCGGATCGAAAACGTAACCTGATGCCCGGCTACGGCCTGCAGTGGCGGGCGATCCGGCTGGCCCGGGAACGGGGCTGCCGCTTCTACGACCTGTTCGGGATTCCCCCGGATGCGGATCCCCGGCATCCCATGCACGGTCTGTTGCGCTTCAAGACCGGCTTCGGCGGCCGGGTGGTCAACCGGCCCGGCTGCTACGACGTGAGCCTGCGGCCGCTGGCCTACCGCATCTACCGCGGCGCCGAAGCCCTCCGCAGCACCTGGTACCGCGGCTGGCGCAAGCGCCTGGCCCGCCGCTGAACGGCTGCGGGAGCCGGCTTCACGAAGGGGGAACCAGGGGGACGGTCATCGACTCCTTCTCCTTCAGGCTGTAGCGCTCATCCCCGACCAGGATATCGACCTGCTCCTTCCTGCTGCCCGAGAGCTTCTTGACCGTCAGATCGGCCGGGGTAAGGGAGACCTGGAACCAGCTGCGGTGGTGGGTCAGCTTGAAGGACAGTCGCCGCCAGTGGGAGGGAAGCTGCGGCTCGAACAGGATCGAGTCCTTGAACAGGCTGATTCCGGCGAAGGTTTTCATCACCAGGTCCAGGGTTCCGCCCATCACACCGGTATGGATTCCCTCCTCCGTGGTGCCGCCCTGGATATCCTCCACATCGCTCTTCAGGGCGGTATGGAACCAGCGCCACATGTCCTGGCGGTGGCCCTGCAGGTACTTCAGCACACCCGCATGCACGATGAAGCTCAGGGTGGAGCCGTGGCTGCTGCGCTGGCAGTAGTACTCGTAGTTTTTGCGCATCAGCTCCAGCTCGTCGCCCACCTTGTAGCCCATCAGCTCGAGGATGTGCTTCACCTGGCCGGGGGCCAGCAGATAGTAGATCATCAGGACGTCGGCCTGCTTGCTCAGCTTGTAGCGATCCGGTGAGTCCCCCTCGGCTTTGAGGATGCGGTCCAGACGGCCGATGTTGCCGTATTTGCTGCGGTAGGCTTCCCAGTCCAGTTCCCGGAGGTCCATGTAGCCGTCGAACTGGGAGATGATCCCTTCCTTGGTGATGACCACGTTCATCCTGCTGACGATGTCCTTCCAGAGATCCATCTCCTGGGGCTTGAATCCCGTCTTTTCCGCCAGAATCCGCATGTCTTTCCTGGGCAGATACTCGAGTGTTTCGATGGTCTTGTGCATGAGCCAGCCCACCAGGACATTGGTGTAGGCGTTGTCGTCCAGGCCACCGGAATCCTCGTCCGCATCGGGATACTTCTCGTGGAACTCGTCGGGTCCCATCACGCCCCGGATGTGGTAGCGCCGGTCCTCCTTGCCGAGCTCTGCGATGCTGGCCCAGAAGCGGGTCGTCTGCACCAGGATCTCCGCTCCGTATTCGTTGAGGAACTCCAGGTCCCCCGTGCAGTTGAAGTACTCCCAGACGCTGTAGGCCACGGCGATGGAGACGTGGCGCTGCAGGCTGCTCAGATCCGGATCCCACTTGCCGGACACGGGATTGAAGTGGATGACCTGGGTTTCCTCGTGCCCATTGTCCGCCGTCTGCCAGGGGTACATGGCACCGCGGTGGCCGTGCTGGTGGGCGTACTCCCGGGCTCCCTCCAGGCGGCGGTAGCGGTACAGCAGAAGGGCGCGGCTGATCTGGGGAAAGTGCAGGTTGTAGAACGGATAGATGAACAGCTCGTCCCAGAAGATGTGGCCCCGGTAGGCCTCCCCGTGCAGGCCCCGGGCGGGCATGCCGGCGTCGATGTGGAGGTTGTGGGGACTGGCGGTGCACAGCAGGTGGTAGATGTGCAGCCGCAGCGCCTGCTGGGAGAAGCGATCCCCCTCGATGAGGATATCCGCCCGGTCCCAGAGGTCCCGCCAGGCCCGTTCGTGGGCTTCCCTCAGATCGGAATACGCGGGAGCCTGCGCCAGGGAGGTTCGGCTGGCGCTCCGGGGATCCGTGACGTCCCGGTCTTTCGAGGTGTAAAAGCTGACGATCTTCTCCAGCGTGTACGCCCTGTCCTTCTCGACCTCGAAGGTGAACTGCTCGGAGATCAGGCCCACGTCGTGATCGATCTGCCGCTGCCCCTGCACGGGTTTGCCCTCGCTCGCCAGTGCGTGCCGGGCCTGCACGTAGACCCGGATTTTCGAGGTTACGGTCTGCACCTCCAGGTTGATCGCCCCCTGCTCCTCGCTCACGGAAATGGGCATCAGGTGCCGCGAGTTCAGCTCCCGGTAGCGGGGCACCCCGTAGTTGATCACCGTACCGTCCAGGCACGAGCGGATCCTGATCCTGCCCGACCAGTTTTCCGGGCGCACGGTGAAACGGATCCCGCCGAGGTGCGCGTCGGCCATGCTGGCCAGACGCTCGGAGGTGATGGTCGTGACGCGGCCCTTCCTGTCTTTGAAGGTCAGGCGCCGGCTCATCAGCGCCGCGCGCATGTCCAGAGCATGCAGGTATTCCAGGAGCTCCATGTCCAGCGGGGAGCGGAACTTCCCGTTTTCGATCGCCACTTCGATGAGCAGCCAATTGGGACAGTTGACCAGGTCGTTGTTGGTGATGGTTTTCCGGAACACGACGCTGGGAAGGGAATTGTAGAGCCCGGCGATGTAGGTGCCCGGATAGTGGACCACCTCGTCGGCCCGGTTGGTCTCCAGGCAGCCCCTGGTGCCGAAATAGCCGTTGCCCACCGTGGTGAGGGATTCCCGCAGCCGTTCCCGCTCCGGCTCGAAGCCGTGATACACGAGCATCCAGTTTTCCTGGTCCAGGCCCCGTTCGAACCAGCGCTGTACGTCCTTCCAGGACAGCTCTTTCATGTCGTTGATCACGATATCGGCGCCGTAGGCCTTCAGAGACTCGACGTCGCCGCTGCGGGCGATTCCGATCACCAGGGCGAAGTTGCCCCTGCGCCCCGCCTCGACGCCGGAGATGGCATCCTCCACCAGTATGCAGCAGCCCGGCTCGACACCCAGATTTTCCGCCGCAACCAGAAAGATGTCCGGTTCTGGTTTGCCCTTCAGCCCGAGCGCCCGGGATACGGTACCTCCCACGATGTCCTCGAACAGGCCGTCCAGTCCGGTTTTCTCCAGGATGAACTGGCAGTTCATGCTCGAGGAGGCCACGGCCACCTTGACTCCGCGCTGTTTCAAATTCCTGATGAAGCGGATCGTGGACTGGTAGATCTCCACACCGTCGGAAGCGACCAGCTCCCGGAACAGCTCGTTTTTACGATTGCCCACTCCGCACACGGAGGCCCGGTTCGGCGGGTCGTCGGGCTTGCCGAAGGGAAGGGAGACATCCCGGGATTCCAGGAAGGATTTCACTCCCTGGTAGCGGGGTTTGCCGTCCACGTATGGGATGTAGTCCTCCTCGCGGGTAAAGGGCCGTCTTTGCTCCTTGGCCAGCCCGTTGCGACTGGCCAGAAACGTGTCGAAGGTCTGCTTCCAGGCGTTGAAGTGAACCCTGGCGGTCTGGGTGATCACGCCGTCCAGGTCGAAGACCGCGCCGTTGCAGCAGATTGACTGTTTCATCGTTGTTCCTTTCCCAGCTGGTTCAAGAGGCAGACCAGGATGTCGGGCTCGCTCACGAAATGCGCCCGTCCGCAGTTGTCCAGAACCGCCTGCTTCAGAGCCTCATCCCCGGTCACGAAGATCGTCCACAGCTCCCGCGTCCTGCTGATCGCGGCCGCGACCATGGGGATGTCCGAGGCGGTGTCGCCGCACACCAGGGCTCCGCCCCTGTCCAGGTCGAGTCCGAGCTGTGAGTCCAGGTACAGGATCCCGTCTCCCTTGTCGAAGTCCCGCAGCCCCGTCTCCCCCTCGACGGTCAGGATGATCTCGATGTCCTTTCCCGTGTCTTCGCTGCGGAAGTAGAGGCGATCCGGATCGATTTCCCCGATCAGCTCACGGATCACCCCGGCGAACTCTTCGGATTCCGCTTCGGGGATGGATCCGTAGATGTCCTGCCGGGCGATGGTGGTCTGCCCGAACTTGAACTGCAGTCCCGATCCGATCAGGCCGAACGGCTCGTAGCGGGGATCCCGGAGCAGCTCGGTGAGCCGCCGGTTCAGCAGCTCCAGCATCCTCTGCTTGTCCGCCTCGATGGCCAGGG
>JAFGQJ010000169.1 GCA_016935715.1 Spirochaetales bacterium | reverse complement strand
GCTGAGCTCCATCCTCGTTTCATAGGATCACAGTCCCGGACTGTTGCGTGCTGAAACAAAAGTAACCAAGAATCCCGGGATTGTAAACTGTTGCTGCTCTGTCTGTTGACGGGGCTGCGGCTTGGTGAGTATTTTTCGTTCAGATCCATATCGAAAAAGGAGCTCACCATGGCGCAACTGCAATCCGGAGCCGCGGCCCCGGCGTTTTCCCTGCCCGACCAGGACGGCAAGACCGTGAATCTGTCGGATTTCTCGGGCAAGAAGCTGCTCCTCTACTTCTATCCCAAGGCGGACACTCCCGGCTGCACCACCCAGGCCTGCAGCATCCGCGACGCCATGCCGGATCTCTCCGGTCTGGGCATAGCGGCTGTGGGAATCAGCCCGGATGAGCCGGGCAGGCTCAGGAAGTTCCGGGACAAGTACGATCTCAATTTCCACCTGCTCTCGGATCCGGATCACGGAACAGCCGATGCCTACGGGACGTGGGGCAAGAAGTCGATGTACGGCAAGGAGTACGAAGGCATAATCCGCTCCTCCTTCCTCCTGGACGAGCAGGGGAGGGTGATCCGCGCCTGGTACAAGGTCAGTCCCAAGGACACCGTGCCTTTCGCCAGAGAGGCCCTGGAAGCGAAGTAGCATCGCGATATCGGCATCGCGGCGGGTATTGACAAGGGTGCGCGTTTCTTCTTATTTTTAAGCGAGAGACGTGATGAAATCGATGCGATCGAGCACAACAACGTAGATTTCTCCGCTGCCGGTACAGGCAAGCGGAGAAGGCCTTTGTATTGCGGATGTGCCCGTCCAGGGGGATCCGAGGTACGAAGGCCTTTTTATTATCCGGAGGTACATCATGGCAGATGCCGCAAGCGCAGCCAGGGCAGAGGCGCGAGAAGAAAAACTATTGAAGATCCGCCATTCCACCGCCCACGTGATGGCCGAGGCGGTGCTGGAGATGTTTCCCGGCGCCAAGATCGCCATCGGACCCGCGATCCAGGACGGGTTCTACTATGACTTCGATCTTCCCGAGCCCCTCAAGAGCGAGGATCTGGAAAGGATCGAGAGCAGGATGCGGGAGATCATCTCCGGGAAGTTCCCGTTTTCCCGGAAAGTCGTGTCAAAGGAGGAGGCGGTGGAGCTCTTCTCGGATCAGCCGTACAAGCTGGAGCTGATCCGGGAGCTGCCCGAGGGGCAGGAGATCTCTCTGTACAGCCAGGATACCTTTACCGATCTGTGCCGTGGTCCCCACGTCGAAAATACCGGGGAGCTCCGGCCCGATGCCTTCAAGCTGCTCTCCATTGCCGGTGCATACTGGCGGGGGCACGAACGCAACCCCATGCTGAGCCGCATCTACGGAACCGCATGGGAGAGCCGCAAGGAGCTGGAGGAGTACCTGAAGCGGCAGGAAGAGATCGAGCGGCGGGATCACCGGAGGCTCGGCAGGGATCTGGACCTGTACTCGACCCACGAGGAGGCCGGAGCGGGCCTGATCTACTGGCATCCCAGGGGCGCCCTGATCCGTCACCTGGTGGAGCAGTACTGGAAGAGGGAGCACTTCCGGCACGGTTACGAGCTGATCTACACTCCCCACATCGGCAAGGCCTGGCTGTGGGAGACCTCGGGTCACCTGGGCTTCTACAGGGAAAACATGTACGCGCCGCTGACCATCGACGAGACGGACTACTATCTCAAGCCGATGAACTGCCCCTTCCACATCATGATCTACAAATCCTCCCTGCGCTCCTACCGCGAGCTGCCCCTGCGCTGGGCGGAGCTGGGCACGGTGTACCGCTACGAACGCTCCGGGGTCCTGCACGGCCTGATGCGGGTGCGGGGCTTCACCCAGGACGACGCCCACATCTTCTGCACCCCGGAGCAGATCGAGGAAGAGATACACCGCACCCTCCGCTTTTCCCTGGATATCTGGAAGGCTTTCGGCTTCAAGGAGATCAAGGCCTACCTGGCCACCCGCCCGGAGGAAAAGAGCGTCGGGGAGCCGGAGCGCTGGGAGCAGGCGACCCGGAGCCTGAAAAAGGCCATCGATCTGGAAGCTCTGGACTTCGAGCTCGATGAGGGCGGCGGGGCCTTCTACGGGCCGAAGATAGACCTGAAGGTCAAGGATTCCCTGGGTCGGGAGTGGCAGATGACCACGATCCAGTTCGACTTCAACATGCCGGAACGCTTCGACATGACCTATGCGGCCGCCGATGGCGGCCTGCAGAGGCCCTACATGGTGCACAGGGCTCTGCTCGGTTCCCTGGAGCGCTTCTTCGGTGTGCTGATCGAGCACTACGGAGGAGCCTTCCCCGTCTGGCTGGCCCCGGTGCAGGCCGTGGTCATTCCCGTGGCCCAGGCGTTCAACGAGTACGCGCAACAGGTCGCCGCTCGGCTGCGGGACGGGGACGCGCGGGTTTCGCTGGATCTCAGTGACCAGCGGATGAACGCCAAGATCCGGGGCGCGCAGAATCAGAAGATCCCTTACATGATCATCCTGGGGGAAAAAGAGCGCTCCAGCGGGAAGATCTCCCTCCGCACCCGCGGCGGGGAGCAGCTGCCGGAGCTCTCTATTGAAAAGTTTCTGGCCATGCTCCATGATGAATAGGCGATGATCGAACAGATTCTGAAGCGGGACGGGCGGATCGTTCCCTTCAATCGGGAGAAGATAACCTTTGCCGTGCTGCAGGCCGCGGTGGCGGTGGGCGGCCGCGACCGGGTCAAGGCGGAGAAAGTCACCGACGACGTCGTGAAGATGCTCGAGCAGCGGCAGCGGGGGGACAGCATCCCCACGGTGGAAGAGGTCCAGGATCTGGTGGAG
This sequence comes from Spirochaetales bacterium, assembly GCA_016935715.1. Taxonomy (GTDB): domain Bacteria; phylum Spirochaetota; class Spirochaetia; order SZUA-6; family DRHE01; genus JAFGQJ01. Next base: position 4,506 of record JAFGQJ010000169.1, on the reverse strand, counting down.
AAGGCCCTGATCGAGCGGGGCCACGCCAAGACCGCCAAAGCCTATATCGTCTACCGCTACGAGCACGTGCTGAAGCGGGCGGGCCGCAAGAGCCTGACCTATTCGGCGGACAATATCCCCTATGAAAAACTCTGGGAAGCTCTGTCCTGGGCGGTCGATCACGACTGCGTTCACCTGCGCCAGATAGCGGAGAGTATCCGGGAGGGCCGCTTCGAACGGCTGGTCCGAGACTGCGAGGAGTTCTACAGCCAGGAGCTCAGACGGGCGGTGGACAAGCTGCGGGAACGCCTGGACACCGTGAAGATGGTGATCATCGCCGGTCCCTCCTCCTCGGGAAAGACGACCACCACCATCAAGGTGGAGGAGAAGCTCAAGACCCAGGGTTACTCCTTCGTGCCGATCAATGTTGATCACTTCTTTCTCGATCTGAAGGACCATCCCGAGGATCTGCGGGGGGATCACGATTTCGAAACACCCCAGGCCCTCGACATCCCGCTGATCAACGAGACCTTCGCCGCGCTGCTGCAGGGCAGAGAGGTGGACGTGCCCTTCTACAACTTCAAGACCGGCAGAAGGGAGGGCAGCTCCGGACGGATGCAGCTGGGGCAGGGGGAGATACTCCTGGTCGATTCCCTGCACGGGCTTTTCCCCGAGATGACCGAAGGGATCCCGGAGGAGCGGAAGTTCCGTCTCTACATAGAAACCCTGGCCCAGGTCAAGGAGGGCAACGACCAGTTCGTCCGCTGGGCGGACATCCGCCTGCTCAGGCGGATGGTGCGGGACATGCAGTTCCGCAACTACAGCCCGGCTCAGACGATCCGGCATTGGCACTTCGTGCGCCGGTCGGAGCTGCGCTACATCGTACCCCGCCTGCGGGATGCGGAGGTGATCGTCAACAGTTTCCTTCCCTACGAGATCCCCATAATGAAGCACAGGGTCGGGGATCTTTTCCAGGGCTTCGTGGAGGAATTCGAGCAGGACACGGAGGCGGCGGATGCCTACGATCGGGCGCTGAGGATCCGGCAGACCTTCCGGCAGGTGCCCGCCTGGACGGACGAGCAGGTAGTACCGGTGGATTCTCTGCTGCGGGAGTTCATCGGGGGCAGCCGGTACCGGTACTGAGCGCGGAGCCGGTCTGGAGAGCCGACCGACAGCGGAAAGGAACACTTGCGTGAGCGAAGAGGGAAAAGCTGACGGGAAGCTGCTGCGGTTGAGGGAGATCGACCGGGAGTACAGGCTCCTCGGCCACACCGCGGCGATCCTGCACTGGGATCAGGAGACCTGCATGCCGGAGGGCGCCGTACGGGAGCGGGCCGAGCAGCTGTCCCTGATGAGCGGCCTGATGCACGACCGCATCACCCAACCGGAGATCGGAGAGCTGCTCGGCGGCCTCGGGGTTTCCCTTGATCCGGATCCCCGGCTGCCGGAAAGGTTCCAGGGTCTGGACCGGGCGTTCCTCCGGGAGCTGGCACGGGCGTACCGCCGCAATTCCAGGATTCCCCGGCGCGTTGTGACCGAGCTGGCCAAGGCCACCACGATCGGCCAGCGGGTCTGGGTGGAAGCCCGCAAGGCCGCCGATTTCTCCCGCTTTTCCGGCCAGCTTTCGGTAATCCTCGACCTGGTGAGGGAGGTCAGCTCCTGCCTGGGCTATCGGGACCATACCTACGATCCCCTGCTCGACGAGTACGAACCCTGGATGAACAGCGCCGAGTTGGAAGAGGTATTCGCAGAGCTGAGCGCGGGACTGGTGCGGCTGCTGGACCGGATCAGGGGATCCGGAAAGACGGTGGATACCGAGTTCCTGCACCGGAGCTACGAGATCGAAAAGCAGAAAGCCTTCGGCCGCAGCGTGCTCGAAGCGCTGGGCTACGATTTTTCCCGCGGCCGGCTCGATGAATCGGCCCACCCCTTCACCACGACCCTGGGCAGCTCCGACGTGCGCATCACCACCCGCTACAACAGGCGGTTTCTCCCCGCAGCGTTGTTCGGAACGATCCACGAATGCGGGCACGGCCTGTATGAGCTGGGATTCGATGAAGCGGTACGGGGAACACTCCTGGCCGAGGGCGCATCCCTCGGCATACACGAATCCCAGTCGCGGATGATGGAAAACCTCATCGGCCGAAGCATGCCCTTCTGGTCGCATTTCTACCCGCAGCTGAAGGATCTGTTTCCCGGGTCTTTGGAAGGCGTGGATCTGCGCCGCTTCTACGAGGGTGTCAACGGTGTTGCCCCCTCGCTTATCCGCGTGGAGGCCGATGAGGTTACCTACAACCTTCACATCATGCTGCGCTTCGATCTGGAGAAGCAGCTGGTCGGCGGCGAGCTGGCCGTGGAGGACCTGCCCGACGCCTGGAACGAAGGGATGGAGCGGCTGCTCGGGCTGGTGCCTCCGGATGACGCCCAGGGTGTGCTGCAGGACATCCACTGGTCCGGGGGCATGGTCGGTTATTTCCCCACCTACGCCCTCGGAAACCTGTACGCAGCCCAATTCTTCGACACCCTGAAGCGGGACGTTTCGGATTGGCGGGAGCAGATCGAGAGCGGGCGATTCGAGCCCGTACTGGACTGGCTGAAGAGCAATGTGCACGCTCACGCCAGGGTCTACCCGGCACGGGAGCTCTGCACCCGGATCACCGGCGAACCGCTGGATCCCCGGTTCCTGCTCGACTATCTGCAGGAGAAGTTCGGCGAGATCTATGGGTTCTGAGATCCTGGTACTGCAAAACCCTCATCTCTGGCTGGTTGCCGCCGGTCTGTTCAGCGGTGCGGCTGTAAACCGGGCCGTGCGGCCCGCCGCGTATCCACGCTGGCGCGCCGAGGACCCGCAGAGGGCCAAAACGGCCAAATGGACCTTCTTCACTCTCTATCTCTGCCTGGCCGTGGTGGCGGCTCTGGGGGCGGTGTTCGTGCCCGGAGCGGAGAAAATCCTCGATATCGGTCTGCTCTACCTGTTCCTGGGCGCTACGGTTTTCTTCTTTCTCGTGTTCCGCTTCAAAAAATCCATCGGCCTGCTGGCGGTGATCCTGGCGATCGCTCTGGCCGGCACCGTGCTAGCCTTCCTCCAGAGCCTGAATGCCTTTACCGGGGAAACGGAGATCGGCCAGGTGAAGGTGCTGGATGTCCGGGAAAACAGGATGAAGCTGGAGATTCTTCCAGCAGATGGGCAGAGCGTCATTGCCTGGCTGGACGGCAGCCACTTCGCTCCGGTAGTCAAGGTCGTGATCTTCGATGACTACGTAGTTTTTTTGGGAGCCAAGAGCTGGTACCGCTTCGAGGGCATTACCTCCTTCGACATGGAGCAGACCGATTCCGGAATGAAGTTCCGTCAGCAGGCGACCGACTTCTATTTTCCCTCCCCGACCGGCATCAGCGCGAGGGTTTGGGATCTGTACGAACGCTACGATTCCCGGATCCCGGGAGTGCGGACCGTGCAGGTGGAGATGGATCTCAAGCGGGTCCGGGTCCCCCGCCGCAGCCGGGAGCTGTCGCTGTATTCCCTTCGCATACAGAATGACGGCGGATTGCAGATCATCGAGATCTACTGACCCCTTTCCCCCGTCTGCCCCGAGAGGGCCTCGTTATACGATCGAACCAGGTACAGGACCTTTTCCAGCAGAGAGGCCCCCACGATGCCCGCGGTGACGAGCTCCAGGATCGTGACCACGGTGGGATGACCCAGCCCGGGAACCTGAAGATACTCGAGGAGCTCGATGCCGTAGATCGTGAACACGGAGAATACGGAGGCTTTTCCGAGAAAGGAGAGCTTCAGGTACGAGTATCCCCGCAGCAGGTAGAGAATGATGATGCCGGCGGCCTGAACGGCAAGTCGTACGATGATCAGGGCAAACAGCCATGTCGGGATGAAGTCGATGATCCGGTAGACGAGGGAAATCGAAAAAATCAACACGTAGTCCCCGGTTGCATCCAGGATTCGTCCGATGCGTGTCGTCAGCTTCAAACCCCGGGCCAGTAGACCGTCCAGCAGGTCTGTGAGGAAGATGAAGGCAAGCAGGGGAACGAGCACGAGCGCGGCGTCTATTTCTTCGATGTGCAGAAACAGAAAGACCAATGTGGGTACGGCGCAGATGCGGCAGAAGGACAGGAAGAGGGGCAGATTGATCCGCTTCAGGGGCTGCCCGTTCTTCTCGAGCCTGAATTCTTTTGCCACGATCAGCGAGCCCAGGATGATCAACCCATGGAAGCCGCCGTTGAGCAGGACGTATAGAAGATACCGCCGCGCTCCAATGTCGTAGCGGGCTGCAACCAGGTAGGAGTACAGGCAAAAGAGGACGAACAGGGGAAGAACCGTGAAGAAAACGGGTCCGAACAGCCGCTTCCTCATCTCTCGAGCCTGAGCGTCCCCGCCTTCCGGTTCGAACAGCGGCCGCAGGTACCAGTACATGGAGGCCAGGGAAACAGCCACCATCACGTAGAGCAGAGGGACGGCCACGCTGCGCAACGTTGAGAAGCTTAACATGCCGAGCTGATGCCCGATGGCCAGGG
>JAFGQJ010000168.1 GCA_016935715.1 Spirochaetales bacterium | reverse complement strand
CGGCAAGCAAAACCGTCGAACCGAAACCTCGCTGTTGTCCAAGCGGTCGCTGTCTGATAAGATGCCCCCTGCATCACCATCCTGGCAATCACACTTCGAACGAGGAGACCAACATATGAGCGGTTCAGCAGGGGCGGATGAGGTTCTCTGGAATCTCGATGATCTGTACGGCGGCGGCGATGATCCCCGACTGGAGCAGGATCTGTCCGAATCCATGCAGAGGGCGCAGCGCTTCGCTGCCGCCTACAGGGGACGGGTCTCCGGGCTGGGGGCCGCCGAGCTGGCCGGATCCATCGGGGAATACGAGCAGATCCTCGAGCTCTCGGGAAAAGCCGGAACCTTCACCTACCTGCATTGGTCGACCAACACGGAGGATCCGGCCCGCGGGGCACTGCTGCAGCGTCTCCAGGAACACTCCTCCAGGCTTCAGCAGCAGCTTCTGTTCTTCGAGCTGGAGTGGGCTCACGTGGACGAGGCCCGGGCCGAACAGCTCCTGGCTGATCCGGATCTGGCCCGCTACCGTTTCTGGCTTATCCTGACGCGGCGCTACCGCCCCCATCTGCTCAGCGAGGCGGAGGAGAAGATTCTGGCGGAAAAATCGGTCACAGGCCGGAGCGCCTGGGTGCGCTTCTTCGAAGAGGTGCACAGCGGCGCCCGCTACACCCTGGAGGGCCAGAAGCTACCCCAGCAGTCGATCCTGACCAGGCTCTACGATCCGGACCGCGGCCAGAGGCAGCGGGCGGCGGAGGCCTTCACCGAAGGGCTGCAGACCATGCGGCGGGTAAACACCTACGTGTTCAACAACCTGCTCGCCGACAAGGCCTCCGACGACGGGCTGCGCAGCTACCCCAGCTGGATCAGCGCCCGGAATCTGTCCAACCAGATCGCCGACGCCACTGTCGAAGCTCTGGTAGGGGCCGTGACGGGCCGTTACTCGGTCGTGGCACGCTACTACACGCTGAAAAAACGGCTCCTCGGCATCGAGGAGCTGTTCGACTACGACCGCTACGCGCCGCTGCCGAGCGCCGGGCGCCGCCATCACTGGCGGGAGGCGAAAACGACGGTCGTGGAAGCCTACACGGGATTCCTCCCGGAGATGGGAGAGATCGCCGAATCCTTTTTCGCGAAACGATGGATCGACGCGGCGGTGCGGCCGGGCAAGCGGGGTGGAGCCTACAGCCACGGAGCGGTTCCGTCGGTTCACCCCTACATCTTCATGAACTATGAGGGGACCCCCCGCGATGTGATGACCCTCGCCCACGAATTGGGCCACGGCGTGCACCAGTACCTGTCCCGCGGGCAGGGAATCCTTTCGGCCGACACGCCGCTCACCACCGCCGAAACCGCCTCCGTGTTCGGGGAGATGCTGGTTTTTCAGAGCATGATGGCAGCGGAGCAAGATCCGCAGATCCGGCTGTCCATGCTCGTACAGAAGATAGAGGATACCTTTGCCACGGTTTTTCGCCAGACGGCGATGAACCGCTTCGAGGAGGCCATTCACACCGCCCGCCGCAGCGACGGAGAGCTTACCGCCGAGCGCTTCAGCGAGCTGTGGATGGAGACCCAAAAAGAGATGTTCCAGGGAAGCGTGACCCTCACGGAGAGCTACGGCATCTGGTGGAGCTACATTCCCCACTTCATCCACTCACCGGGCTACGTATACGCCTATGCATTCGGCGAGCTGCTGGTTCTGGCCCTGTACGCCCGCTACCGGGAGGCTCCGGAGGGTTTCCCTTCCGCCTATCGCGAGCTGCTGGCCTCCGGCGGTTCGAACTGGCCGGAGGAGCTGGTGAAGCCGCTCGGCGTCGACCTCAAAGACCCGGGCTTCTGGGACAAGGGGCTGGGCATGATCGAGGAGTTCGTGGCGCAGGCAGAGTCGATGGCTGAAATGTAGCGGCTGATCGGGCAACGCGGGAACGGCTATCCCGCCAGGGCCAGCAGCACCCCTGCGGCGATGGCCGAACCGAGCACGCCCGCAACGTTGGGCCCCATGGCATTCATCAGCAGGAAGTTGGACGGATTGGCCCTCTGGCCGACCTTCTGCACGACCCGAGCGGCCATGGGGACGGCGGACACCCCGGCAGCACCGATCATCGGATTCACCTTTCCCTTCGTGATCACGTACATCAGCTTGCCCAGCAGCGTTCCCGCGGCGGTTCCCACGACGAAGGCCGCCAGGCCCAGGCCGATGATCATGATGGTCTTGATCGTCAGGAACTCCTCCGCCGACATCTTGGAACCCACCGCCACGCCGAGAAAGATCGTGACGATATTGATCAGCTCGTTCTGGGCGGTCTTGGACAGGCGGTCCACGACCCCCGCCTCCCGGAAGAGGTTCCCCAGCATCAGCATGCCGATCAACGGACTGGCAGCCGGCACCAGCAGCGCCGAGGCGATGGTCGTAAGGACGGGAAAGAGGATCTTCACCCGGCGGCTGACCGGCTTGACCTCGCTCATCACCACCATCCGCTCCTTTTTCGTGGTCAGGGCACGGATCACCGGAGGCTGGATGATCGGAACCAGGGCCATATAGGAATAGGCGGCCACGGCGATCGGGCCCAGCAGGTGATCGGCCAGCTTGGAGGTCAGGTAGATCGCCGTCGGGCCGTCGGCCCCCCCGATGATGGCGATGGAGGCCGCTTCTGCGTAGTCGAAGCCGAGAGCCTTGGCGCCCAGCAGGGTGCCGAAGATCCCGAATTGGGCTGCAGCCCCGAGAAGAAAGGTCTGCGGCTTGGACAGCAGCGGACCGAAGTCGGTCATGGCCCCGATGCCCAGAAAGATCAGGGGAGGAAAGATCCCCGCCCGGATCCCGAAGTAGATGTACCAGATCAGCCCGCCCTCCTCCTGGATTCCGGAAAGAGGCAGGTTGACCAGAATGGCCCCGAAGCCAATGGGAATGAGCAGCAGCGGCTCGTACTGCCGGGCTATACCCAGATAGATCAGCAGCCCCCCTACGGCG
>JAFGQJ010000167.1 GCA_016935715.1 Spirochaetales bacterium | reverse complement strand
TTTCCTGCGGCGCCGCCGGCGCTCCCGCCGCTTCCGCCACCTGAAGAGATTTTTGTCTTAGGCATGGTGATTGCTCTCCTGATGACCGATCATTCTATCTCGGTTTTCCTCTTGATATGGTAGATCGGGTAACTGCCGAACTCCTTGGGAAGCTTGATTTCTCCCACATACTTGCACTCCAGCTGATTGTCCCGATTGGCAAGCAGAAAGGCCGCGAACTGCTCGCTTGCGTACACGTTTCCGGCGCTGGTGATCGGTTCGATGCGGGCGGCCTGGTTCACGTGGGAGCCGAAGAAGTTCAACCGCCGGAGAACCGGTTCCTGCGCGTAGTAGACTGGCCCCACGTGCAGTCCGATGCGGATGTTCAGATCCCCGGGCAGACCCAGCCTCCGCCAGTCAGTTTCGCGGACCATGTCCCGCAGCTCCATGGCGTACTCCGCCGCCGGGATCAGATCCTCGAAAACGAAACAGATCGCATCCCCCCAGATGTTTTTGTAGATCGGAACGAAGGAGGAGTTTTCGAGCCTGCGGGCCAGCGTTCCCAGAAATCCTTCGATGTAGTGGGGATACTGCTCCTCCTTCAATCTGCTGAAACCGACCAGATCGGCGAACAGGATCGCCACGATCTCCCTTCCCACCCGGGAGCTTCGTTTCCGCAGCGCTTTGCGTCGGCGCCGCGCTCGGATTTTTCGAGCAGCTCCGGACGGAACCGCGCCTTTCGCTTTGCCCGATCTTTCGCGGGACAGAAAGATCCTGCCGTCGGCGCTGGAGATCGCCGTGATCGGCATTCCCAGGGACTCCCAGATGTCGATGAACTCCGAGGTCCCGCCCATGGCGCCGTTGCGTTTGCCGTCCCATACGGCGATCAGATGGGCCTCTGTTTCCAGCAGCCTGCTGCGCAGGATCGCCTTGCCCATGATCATCGTGTTGGCATAGGCAAACAGGAGGTCATCTCCACCGTATCGCCCGGCGTTTGCCTGGTTCACCCGCGACGCGCGCTCCAGGGTCCCGGCCGCACGCCGGATCCACTGCTGTCCCGCGAAGTTGACGCTGGTTTCGAAAAAATCCTCCCGGTCGAAGGGCAGGATCACGTTCGTCTCCCCGCCCCGTTCCTGCATGGACTCCAGGAAGAGCACGTCCGAGCCGCAGGCCGCCGAGCAGTAGCCGATGCCTGCATCCAGCCCGGCAAGGACGGAATCGATCTGCTTCCTGACCGGCTCGACCGATCCAGCGGGGAAACGGGGCTTGCGGCGCGTTGCAGCATCGAGCATGTGCCCGCTGAAGGCGATCACCGGCGGGATCTTCAGCATCTCGAGCACGCTTTGCTCCACCTCCGTGTAGCGGCTCAACAGTTTCAGCTGCCGACGGCTGCTGGCGATGCTGGCGTAGTTCCTGCCCGCGATCCGGCGGGCCAGCCCGTAGTACTTTCCGGCCTGCTCGTTGTTCCCCAGCAGGATGAACGCCTCCCCCAGTGTCGCGATGATCCAGTAGTCCCTCTTGTTCGCATCGATCTTCAGATTGTCGCTGCATATGCGGATGACCTTGCGCGCCAGCTTGTGGGCGGTTGCCGTGTCTCCCATGATCAGGCTCAATGAGGCTGCGTTGATCCCGGAGTAGTTTCCGCGGGTATTGATGAAGGCTTTGAGGTAGAGATTCCGTGATTTCCTCAGATACGGATGGTCCGGAGAGCCCCCGCTGGAGTTCAACCACATCTCCTTGTACACCCGCCCCAGAATGCCGAGGGTCTCCTCGTCCTCGTTTCCCTTTCGCACCAGGTCGGCGAGCAGATCCCGAGCCTCGCTGAGATAACCGCACTTGATCTTGGAGAGGCAGAACAGCTGGGTCAGCCGCAGGTCTTTCTGGTGGTGCTCCCGCCCCTCCCCGAGCACATCGAGAGCGAACATGGACTGGCCGGCCTTGTCCGCCAGCTCTCCGAGGCGCGTGTAGAAGTAGGGATCCGCCTTCCAGGCCTTCTCGTTGCCCTGGCGTGAATCCCACAGGACGTGGATCGCCGTGCCCAGATCGCCGCGCTTCTCCTCGATGTAGCTGTCGAAGCTCTCTCTGTCGTAGAAAATCATCTTCCCGGTCGTTCCGCGCTTTCCACTATATCTCTTTTCCATCGAAAAATAAATGAACCTTTATTCTTGAACAGAGATAAAATCCTGGGCTATTATGGTGATACTCTAAATCCATGAAGCTGAAGAACTACCAAGAGGATCTGGTCCTGTATGTCGCCGATATCGTGATCAAGGATCGCCCTGATATCGAGACCGATGAAGAGCTCCTGCACGACGTGGCGGCCTACACCTTGAACCGTCTTCCGCCTCGTTACATCATGAGCGAGCGGGGTTTCACCCGCCTGGCAGCGGATCACTGGGTGGACTCCGACAATGACGACGGGCTGGCCGGCCTGGTGGAGGTCCTGATCCTGGTAAACAAAGCCATCGATATCGTCAAGAGCCGCAGAAAGGGTTCCAGGCCCGGGAAAGCCGCCGGGGGGAAACGGGAAGAGGAGCTTCCCGATGTGCACAAATACTGGCACAATCTTCCCTACCTGATCGGCAGAATCCTGGATCGAAAATCCAAGAAGCCGGTGCTGGAGGCCTCGGTCCGTGTCTCCATCGATGGGCGGCTGGCCGAACCCGCGGAACCGGGCTGGCTCAATCCGTACAGCACCAACGCCGGCACCAGGGGGTTCTTCAGTTTCCTTCCCAAGCCGGTGCGTTCCCGCTCGAAGAACAAGACTTTCACCCTGGGCCTGAGGATCGAGCATCGGGACTACCAGCCGGTATCGCTGGAACGCAAGATCGACACCGTCGGGGAGCTTACCACCTATCAGTTCATCCGCAGCGACCAGATTCTCAATCTGGATGACACCTATCTGGTTCCGTCCTGAATCCCGATTCGAAGCATCATTTCCCGCATGAGCAGAGACACCCTGAAAACCGTCGTCGCTTACCTGGCCGTGTATATCGTCTGGGGTTCCACCTACTTTTTCATCAAGATGGCGCTGGAAAGCTTTCCTCCCTATCCGATCGTGGGTCTGCGTTTCACCGCAGGAGGCATACTTCTGCTGGCGATCGGATTTGCCTCGGGAAAAGGCCGCCGCCTCTCGCTTCCCGCGATTCTCTCCGCGATGCTCCTCGGCGCGCTGCTGCTCCTGGGCGCCAACGGCCTGGTAACGATAGCCGAACAGCGGGTGGACAGCTATATCGTGGCCCTGGTCATGTCGATCGTCCCGCTGTCCGTCGCCGCCTTCGACAGATTCCTCTTCGGAAAAACCATTACCTGGATGCGACTGGGCGGAATTCTGATCGGGTTCTGCGGCGTGGCGTTCCTTCTATACGACGGCCGATCCCTTCGCGGCAGTCTCGGCCCCCACACCGTGATGGTTCTGGCGGCCATGCTGCTGTGGTCCTTCGGCACCAGCCTGGCTCACCGGCTGCCCCTTCCCGCAGACAGCCGGATCAACAGCGGCATCCAGATGCTTTTCTCCGGCCTGGTTTCGATCGCAATCGCCCTGCTGACCGGACACACGCCGGCCACTGTTTTCGCCTCCGTGAGTCTCCGGTCATTGCTGGGGCTTGCCTACCTGGGTTTCGTCGGATCCCTGGCCATCATGGCCTACGCCTATCTCCTTGTGCATGAACCATCGATCCGGATCGTCAGCTACGCCCTGGTGAATCCGGGAATCGCCGTGCTGCTCGGATTCCTGTTCGCCGGCGAAACCGCCTCTCCGTACCTGGCAGTCGGTTTTCCCATGATTCTCATCGGGCTGGCCGTCATGCTGTACGGAGAGCTTCTGCTGCGCAGGCTGAAAGGTCGAAAAAGAGGGGAATCCGGAGCCGACTAGTCTCGGGATTCCAGCGGGTTGCTCCCCGTTCCCTCGCCAGCCAAACGCCTCACAGCGGCCTGACGGGCATGCATCCGCAGGTTCCCTGGAGGGAGGCAAATCAGCCGGGCTCACAGCAACCTCCCCCTGGCGCACTCCGCCCCGCCCGCCGCTACTCGATCCCGCACAGGCCCGAGCCGCATTTGCCCAGATCGCAGCCGCCCGTACCGGTATGGCAGGCCGGAGCGGCGCCGTCGCTGTGAGCGATGTGAGAGGCGAAAATGCTGAATTTTTTGTCGACCCGGGAGCTGCCGCATTCCGGGCAGTTTACCTCGGTGTCCGATCCCACCAGCATTTCGAAATCCCCCCCGCAGGCAGAGCATCTGTACTCGAATATGGGCATATCCTCTCCTACCCCTCCATGTTTTTTGAATTCCGTCTATGGGGAGGAACGTACCACCCGCTGCAAATCGCTGTCAAGGTCAAGGTCACGGCGGTGGCAGCACGGCCGCTCCTGTACACGGCGGCAAATTTCCAGTTAGTATGATCGATACGACGGGACCGGTGTGGGACAGGGAGCAATCAGATCCGCTGCTTCGGCAATACTTCTCCTCCTGATCGCGGCAATGGCCTGCGCCGAGGAACCTGTCGTCTACATCACCGAAACGGGCCGCAGGTACCATCGCGGGGACTGCTGCCACCTCGAGCGGTCCCGGATCCCGATCCCGCTGTCCACCGCTGCCTCTATCGGCTACGAACCCTGCGGAAACTGCAATCCGCCCCCGCCACCGGAGGGCATCGCCGCTCCCGCCGAAGCAGCTGAACCGTACCGCTTGAACGTCGCCGGAGTGACGCGCTGCGAAGCTGCGGAGCTGGACCGGATGACCCGGGCCGTCGTGGTCAGGCACGTGGACGGAGATACGGTGTATGTCTCTATACCGCGTCCGCCCCTAAACATGAGGAGCTACGAATCGCTGCGATTCATCGGTGTGGACACGCCGGAAACGGTGCACCCCGAAGATTTTGTCGAGAGCTTCGGCCGGCAGGCCAGTGCATTTACCCGCAGGAACCTGCTGCATCAGCCGGTGTACCTGGCTTTCGACTGGCAGTTGCGGGACCGCTACCAACGGCTGCTCGCCTACCTCTACCTGGCCGACGGTTCCTGTTTCAACGCCGTCCTGGTGCGGGAAGGCTTCGCCCACGCCTACACCCGCTTCCCCTTTCAGTTTCTCGAAGAGTTCCGGGATCTGGAACGTGAGGCCCGGGAACGGGGAAGAGGTTTCTGGGGATCCGTGGAGACGTACGAGGAAATTAATGAGACCAGGCCAGGGACCAATCCTTGATCAGCCCCCCGCTGCGCTTGATCATATCCCGCATCTTCTCATCCGCCTCGGCCTTGGTACGGCCGTCGGTCAGGATGATTTCTTCCTTGGAGTCTTTTCTGCGGTACTCGAACAGCATGTT
>JAFGQJ010000166.1 GCA_016935715.1 Spirochaetales bacterium | reverse complement strand
GACCCGGCTGGCGGTGACGATGACCTCGATGTCCGACTGTTCCTCTTGAGTCTGCGCCGTCAGGCCGACGGCGCAGAGGCACGCCAGAATCAGCGTGCTCAAAGCTGCTCCAACTACCTTTTTCATGATTCCTCCCTGCACATCTCGTGCCTGTGTTGGTCTTGAAACACGGGCGGTTACATTTGGGAGGGCAACAAAAAAGCCTTTGCAGGCCGATGAAAACGGGAACGCAAAGACTTCAAGTCCGGTTGCCTCATCTTCATAACCGCGAACGAATGGGGCTTCATCTGCGCAAACTGCGCATCTACCCCTGATGAGCCTGAACGGGATCGTCTTCTGGCTACCGGATCACCCTACTCCCTCTGCCTTCCCATCCGCACAATCAAAGCTGCACCTGCAGACAGTGGCAATGGTGAAGTTTCGTCCCCGGATACAGCGGCGCGACCGCGTCTGCCTCTCACAGACTTCCGGATACCCGTTCAGATATGTTGTGTATCAGATCTCTGGCTGCCTCACCTCCTTGGATCCGATGTCGTTCGTCTTGCTGCGAGTGCCATTCTCCCACGATTCTGCGAATCCTGTCAAGCGAGTACGGGTTTTCAAGGCGGGTCCGTTCTTATAAGCTGGTGTGTCGGGTCTGTCCCAGCTGGAATGCCCGACAAGGAGCAGGATGTGAAGAGATTATTTCTTGGATTGTTGATGTTGGCCGGCTGCACGCTCATGCTTCCGGCGGTGGAGATCCCGATAAGCGTCACCATGGAGGAGTCCCAGCCCTACCAGAGAGAGCTTCGCTTCAACGTAGTGAAGGAGCTGGCCGAAATCGAAAACGTGAAGATCGTTGAGCCTGGAACCGACGAGTGGTTCCGCGTTCACGTGCTCGCCTTCCAGATGAAGCTGGAGGATCAAACCGAAGTGGGATATGCCATCAGTTATTCGATCGTCGAGATCCCCTTTTATATCCACAACTTCATTTTAGAAAATCTGGACCCGGAAAAGAGGCGGGAAGAGGTAGACGGCTTGATCAGACGCTCCGTCTACTACCTCGGCGCCGACCTGATGACCGTCGGAACCGACGGTCTGCAGCCCGCGGCCGAGCGGATCCGCTCCTCCCTGGAGAGATTCCTGGACAAGCGGATTCAGACCGAGTGAAGCGCCGAGCGGCTCAGTTCCTCGGCTTCTCCAGAACCAGCAGCGTACGACCCGCTTTGAACAGGCTAACCCGGCCGGTGGATTGGGAGACCACCACGGCCAGACAGTCGGTGGCCGTGGTGATGCCCGCAGCGGCGGCGTGGCGCGCGCCCAGGCCCGAAGGAAGCTCCTCCACCGCTACCTCGGGCCGCAGGTATGTTCCCGCCGCCTGTACCACCCCGTCGCCGCGAATGAGGAAAGCCCCGTCGATGGTGGCAAACTCCTTGAGGGTTTCCTCGAGACTGGGATCGAGGATGCTCTTCTCTTCGTCTGCATATCCCTTGAACGGATTGATCACCAGCTGCCGGCTCAAGGCCTGAACCCGCCGGTAGTCGCCGACCACGAAGGTCGTTCCGATCGCCTTTCCCTCCCGGCCTTCCCTGGCGATGGACGTGCAGATCTGCAGCACCCGTTCCAGCACCTCCGGGGAAACATCTCCCAAAATATCCGCGGGGTAGTCGGGCAGGAACGTCGGCAGCTCCCGGGACAGATCGATCACCATGAGAGAATCCAGGATCCCCGAATCCGGTTGTCCGAACAGGCTGACGATGCGGTCGCTTCTGTTGAGAAAGCCCCGGCCCACGGACAGCAGCAGCGCCAGGTCGACCTGGCCGGCTCGGTTCAATCCGGAGAAGGGAAGGTGGATGATCCTGTGCGGGAAGGAAAGCCGGCCGGCATCGATCTGCTTTTCCGATGTTACCAGCAGAACCGTCGTATCCGATTTCAGCGACCCAAGGGCATCGAGATCGGGGAGGGCGTCTGCGTGGAGGAGGATCGCTTCCGCCTGGACCTCCCGGGCCAGGTCCAGCGCATGGGACAGGATGACCTGGTTGATCTCGACGGTTCGGGAGGGTTCGAGCTTCCGGGCGAGCGCTTCCGGATTGCCCAGGATGCGAAAAATCTCCGCTGTGGATGCTGCGGAAAGCACGGCCCGGAGCGTGGCCGGGGAGTGCAGCGTGCGGGCCACCTGGGCCAGAAGCTGGATGTGGCGGTCGGGCTGTCGCTCGTCTCCGAGGATCAAAACCAGAAGGTGGACCGGTCGACCGTCTGCGGATTCGTACTCGATCCCGTTTCGACTCACCCCGATCGCGACGACGAAATCATCCAGACGGGGGATCCGGGCGTGGGGAATCGCGATGCCCGGGGCCACCCAGGAGCTCACCACGCTCTCCCTGTCCTCCACCGCCCGGAGGACCTGCCGGCGGTCCAGAGCCGGCAGGCGGGCACAGGTCAGCTCGACCAGCTCCCGGATGGCCTGGATTTTACCCCTCTGCTCGAGGTGGAAGACACGGTCCTGACTGAGATGGTCCTGAAGATTCATCCGCCTTTAATGGTAACGGTTTTGGCCGACCCCGGCAATCGCCGCCGTCCGAGGGCTTTCAGGTGCGGATAGTGTGACGGGAGCTCAACACCCGGACGGCTTTGGAAAGCATCGCCTCTCTGACCAGGAGGTAGTCGGTGTCGTAGGTGGAGATGAGGAACACGGGGATCCCCGCCGCCGCCAGGGGTGTGGTCAGAGCGGCGGCCACGCCGATTTCCGACAGTGCAATAGGGCCCTGTACCTTCAGCGCCCTCCATCCCGGATCGGCTTCCGTTTCTGCCGGGGGGTGGCCGTCCGGGCAGACGATCGAAAGCTCCTCCTCTGTTCTGACAATCGCAAAAAACTCACCGGCCACCGCCCACTGCGGAATCGGAGCATCCTCGGGCAGACGGCAAATCGCCAGCCTGTCCGGCAGAACAGCGAGCTCCAGAGTTTTCACCATCGGGCCTCCCCTTTATCAAAAATCGAGGAAATAGAAAATGAAGCCAATCGATCCAACCAGGGAAGTAAAGGCCAGTACGATGCTCAGGCTCCTCCGCCAGCGGAACAGCCCCGCATCGGCATGATTCGTGCCGCTGAAATACACCCGTTCAGGGGGATTCGGCTTCCCCCTCGTTCCCACGGTCACTGCCAGGAGGATCGCCGCGGCCAGCACTGCAACCGTAGCGGCAACTCCCTGGGCACTTTGCCAGTAGATCGGAAGCCGATCGATGGGAACGGCCAGCTCGCAGACGGCGGCAAAAGCGGCCAGCACAAACAGGGGAGCGTAGATGCTCACCCCGGCGGCGAACAGAACGGCGGACGCGAATCCCATGGGCAGCTTCCAGAGGACATCGGGGAAACCCGGCGGCAGCAGGGTGAACAGCAGCGCCGGAAGCAGCACCTGCAGCCCGCTGCGGCGCATCACCAGCAGGTTCCCGGCCACGCCGAAGACGAACAGGGCCACGACCGCAACCCCCGCCAGCTCGAGGAGGCGGCCGCCGCCCCCGGGTGCAATCGAGAGCACGGCGCGGGGCGGATGGACGGGCAGGGAGACTCTCACCAGCGTCAGGAGCAGGCTCCGGTAGAAGAGGGCCAGCAAGGCGCCGATGAGCAGGGACAGGGCGACGGTGCGGATCGACAGGCGGCGAAAGCGCAGGAACACGAACGGATTGATCTCCCTGGGCACGACGAACCAGAGGATGGGCAGCAGGCCCGACAGCAGCGCGGGGATCACCCGCGCCATGTAATTGGGCTGAAAGCGCAGCCAGCCGAAGCCGAGGGTCAGGCCGGCTGCCAGCAGGGCAAAGACGAGGATCATCCAGCCGAGTGGCTGCCCGTTCAAGGTCCGGGAACTTTTGCGCCGGACCTCGCCGGGCGTTTTCTCCGCTGCTGCCTTGAAAGCAGGCAGCCGCCTTCCGATCACGGTGCGGCGAAGCCACGACGCCCAGGGCCCGCCTCGATCCACTGCGGCGGTCTCGACGACGGGAAGGGTCGACCGGAGATAAAGGGCATCACGACGGGACGACTCACTCCCGTCCAGGGAATGGACGATCAGAACGGGTACCTTCAGCCGCTTCAACGTCCCGTAGCGCCAGGTGCCCGGCGACTCGACCAGCTTGTGCCTCAGATTCGCCGGCTGAAAGGACGGGCAGAGGATTGCCGCCAACCCTTCGCCGTGGGGCCGGGGAAGCTTCGAGTCCCAGGATTTCCGGAGCATCCATTCGAGCAGCTTTTTCCGGTTCGTCTCCCGATTCATCCGGGGGATCGCCCTGTCGAGTTTCCCGTGGATCCGGCCTCCGCAGACCGGCTCCCTCTGTCTCAGATTCGGCTCGATGAGAATCACGGAGGCGACGGATCCGGGGTGGCGGGAGGCCGCCTCCAGGACCAGGGATGCGCTGTCTAGATGGGACAGCAGGTGGAAGCGCAGCACCCTGAGATGCACCCTGAGCAGATCGATATGTTCGCAGAAGATGGAAGCGTAGGATTTGTTTTCCAGCTCTTTCGTGTTTCTCTGCGTTCCGGGAAACTCGAGATAGCAGATGCGGAACTGCTCCCCGAAGGGATCCATAAGATCGTGCATCACCTCATGGGACAGCGAAGGGTGTGCCGGAAAAACGACCACCGGCGTGGAGTCTTCCCTGCGGCCGGCGGTCTCGATCCACAGCCGTCCGACTGAGGTGCCCCGGCAGCCGAGGGAGTCTGGAATCAGAGCCCGGTAGCCCGAGGAGTGCCCCTGCGGGAAGAACCTTCCCAGGCTCAACGGAACGAGGGTCCGGCAGCGGCTGCAGCGGACCCGCACGGTCGTTCCTTTGGACAGATGGGCCGGGATCCGCACCGCGCCGT
>JAFGQJ010000165.1 GCA_016935715.1 Spirochaetales bacterium | reverse complement strand
GACCTCGGTCCAGCAGGTGTGGAAGGGAGGATTCATGCCGAGGATCGTGCAGCCGATATCCCCGGTGACCACGGTGTTGTCCCGGTCCAGCCCTACCTTCTTCAGCGCACGGTTGATGGCCATGAAGCTGCCCCGGTGGGGACAGCCGGCGCAGAAGGTTATGGGATGCTTGACTTCGGGCACAGCCGCGGCCTGGGTTGCAGTCACGGGCCGGGCTTCTTCTATCACCGCAGCGTCCGAAGAGGGCTGTCCGGGGGCCGGCCGAACGGCGGGCGAAGAGGCGGGGCCAGCCGTTTGCTCCTGTGCCAGCATCGTCAAACTCCGGCGGATGATCTCCTGGCTGTACTTGCCGACCCTCGGGAAGAGCCCGTCCAGCTTCCCCAGGATGGTCCCGCTCCAACCCAGCCGGGATGCTTCGCTGCGCAGCTGCATCTCCACGAAGGGCTCGAGCTCCTCCAGCACCAGCACCCTCTCGGCGACGGCGAACATCCGGCCGGCCAGATCCGTGTCGAGAGGATAGACCGATTCAAGCAGCAGGGTTGACAGCCCCCGATGATCCGCGGCAGCCAGCGCCTCCCGGACGTAGGGGATCAGGGCCCCGGCGGCGACCACGAACAGACGCCCGCCGTCAGCTGCTTCCTGCATCCGGTTGATACCGGCCCCGGCTGCGTTGCTGCGGGCCGTTTGCAGCCGGTCAAGCAGGTCCCGGTGCTGGTCCATGCAGATCACCGCCCCGGCCTTGGTGTAGCGGAGGATATTTTTCTCGAAATTGGCTTTGCGGTTCAGCGGTTTGTAGGCGTACTCCCCCTCGACCTCCTGCTGGGCGTGGGCCACCGAGGTGACCGAACGCAGGATCACGGGCAGCTGGCAGGCTTCGCTCAACTGGAAGGCGTAGCGGCTCAGCTCGTACATCCGGGACGGATCCGCCGGTTCCAGTACGGGAAGTCCCGCCCACTGAGCGAACAGCCGGGTGTCCTGCTCCGGCATGCCGGCCTCGGCTCCCGGGTCATCGGCAATGTAGAGAACCAGGCCTCCTTTGGTGCCGGAATAGGCGACCGAGAGAATCGAGTCGGCGGCCACGTTCGCCCCGGACATCTTCATCGTGGTCAGAGCCCGCTTGCCCGCCCAGGCCGCCCCGGTGGCAATCTCGAATGCCACCTTCTCATTGACGCTCCACTCCACGTACGGCGACGGGTTACCGTCCCGGATCGCGGCGCGGCTGAAGTGAAGCAGCTCGTTGAGCGCTTCAGAGGAAGGGGTGCCGGGATAGCCCGCGGCCACATCGATGCCTGCCGCAAGAGCCCCGTAGGCCACCGCCTGATTTCCGATTATCGTTCGTTTCATCCAATGATTCCTCCGGGCACCCATAGTAGCAGTGATCCAATGCCGAAGTAAAGACGAGGTGTTCTCAATATATGCAATCTCATTTTCTTTATAGACCGTGATGACGAGGGATCGGTATTTCGATACAGTGGGTCGTGCCGTCGTTATCGGTTTGGAGGGCAGGATATATGGAAGAAAACGAGAAGCCGCAGCTGTCCATACGCTCGATGGACGCGGAGTTCCAGGAATTCCTGAGAGACGAGTCCCGCATGAGCGGGAGCGCGGAAACGATAAGCTTTCCCGCCTCGCAGCAGCAGCTTCAGGAGACCCTTGCCGGGATGTATGAACGCGGTATCGCCGTCACCATCCAGGGAGCCAGGACCGGTATCACAGGAGGCGCGGTTCCCCAGGGGGGCCATGTACTCAATTTCAGCCGTCTCAATCGTATCCTGGGAATGTCCTTCGACGGGGAAACGGGGCGCTTCCTCCTGAAGGTTCAGCCGGGTCTTCTGCTCGCAGAGCTGAACGAGGCTCTGCGTACGGCTCAAATCGACAGCGAAGGGTGGACCCGCGAATCTAAGGATGCCCTGCGCTCATTCTCGCAAGGCGGGGCGTTTTTCTTCCCTCCCGACCCGACCGAAACGGGGGCTTCCATCGGAGGCATGGCATCGACGAACGCCTCCGGCGCCTGTTCGTTCCTCTACGGGCCCACGCGCCGCTACATCCGGGCTCTGCGCCTGTTTCTGGCAGACGGCACCGGCCTGAGCCTGCGCCGGAACACGGTTGCAGCGGACGGGAGGAAGTTCCGGATGGTCTGCGATTCGGGAAGAGTACTGGAGGGGGAGCTGCCCGGCTACCGGCTTCCCCGGGTCAAGAATGCCGCAGGCTACTACGTCGAGGACGGCATGGATCTGCTCGATCTGTTCATCGGATCCGAAGGAACCCTGGGAGTGCTGGCGGAGCTGGAGCTGGAGATTCTGCCCAGGGCGCCGCATACATGGGGCCTCATGGTGTTTCTGTCCGGCGAGGAGGCGGCCGTCGCCTTCGTCGATTCACTGAGACAGGCTCAGGGAGCGGCTGCGGGGGGGGGAAAAAGCCTCCCATCCGGTGCCGGGGGAGATTCAGCCACCGGTGCGGATGCGGCCCTCGCGGCGATCGAGTACTTCGACGGGCCCGGCTTGAGGCTCTTGGAGAAGCAGCGGCGGGAGAATCCCGCTTTCGCGGGTCTGCCGGAGATCCCTCCGGAATACGAGGCGGCGGTCTACCTGGAGTACAACGGCCTGGAAGAAGAGGCGGTCGAGAATCGGGTGATGGAGATGGCGGAGCATCTGGGGGAAAGCGGCGGCTCCGAGGATGCCACCTGGATGGCCACCACCAGCCAGGAGCTTGCCCGCCTGAAAGAGTTTCGCCATGCCCTTCCCGAAGCGGTGAATCTTCTCATCGACGAGCGCCGGCGCACCTACCCGCAGCTGACCAAGCTGGGCACCGACATGGCGGTCCCGAATGCGGAGCTTGCCTCGATGATACGGCGCTACCGGACGGACCTGGGGGAGGCCGGGCTGGAAGCGGTGAAGTTCGGGCACATCGGGGACAACCACGTGCACGTCAATATCCTGCCGCGAAACCCGGAGGATTACGAGCGGGGCAAAGAGCTGTACGCAGCCTGGGCGGAGCACGTGGTGGCTAAGGGCGGCACCGTCTCCGCCGAGCATGGAATCGGCAAGCTCAAGCGAAGCTTCCTGGTTACCATGTACGGCGAAAAGGGGGTGGGGGAGATGCGGCGGCTGCGCCGTATCTTCGATCCCAAGGGCCTTCTCAATCCGGGAAATCTCACTTCCTAGGCGGTCCGCCGGCCGGGTAAAAAAATCATTGCAGCTCTTGACAACACGGGGATCCGTGCTATAATCGCTATGCAATAACATATATCGCATAGTGAGAGACAATTTACAGTCTTCGAACTTGGATCATCCGGGAGAAAACCTTCGTTGAAGCTTCTGTCTTCTGTCGTCAAGACGTTTCGTGTATTGGAAGCTTTTTCGCTTGAACGGCAGGAGCTCAGCACCATCGAGCTGAGCAAGCTGCTGGAGATGGACAAGAGCTCGGTATCCAGGATCGTGGTGACCCTGCAGCACCAGGGGTATCTGGACAGGAACGCGCTGAACGGCAGGTACCGGCTGAGCGCGAAGTTCATCGACCTGGGAAACCAGGTCTTGAACAGGTACGACCAGCTGGACATCGGCGAGATCGCGATGCCTTTTCTCCGGCATCTTTCGGATACGATCAGAGAGGTCGTGCACCTGGGAATCCTCGACGATCAGGAGGTTGTAACCCTGAAGAAGATGAACGGCGGCCAGATCGTAACGGTGGATACCAAGGTGGGGGGGCGGTATCCCGCCCATTCCTGCGCCCTGGGAAAGGTCCTGCTGGCCGGGCTTTCGGAGGAAAAACGGCGGCAGATTCTGGGCACAGGCCCGCTGCTCCCGCGTACCCCCAATACGATCGTCGAGTTGCCGGCTCTGCGGGAAGAGATCGCACGGGTGGGAGCACAGGGATACGCCTTCGAATACGAGGAATCGCTCCCCGGGATCTGCTGCGTCGCCGCCCCCATCAAGGACCCGCAGGGTGAAGTCCTGGCGGCCTTGAGCGCCACGATCCCGAAGCAGAGAAGCGACCGGGAGCACATGCGGGAGATACTCCGTCACGTCGTGGAAACGGGTATACGAATCGCGCAGCAGATCTATGGAGACGTTTAGCAGTGCTTCGAGCAGGAAAGCACGGGGCGAATACAACAGGTACGTTATAGGAGGCAAGGTGTGGAAGAGATCCTGACGGAATTGAACAAGGAGGTGCAGGCGGGAGAGGCGGAGAAGGTCAAACAGCTCATCCGGAAAGCCCTCGACAAGGGAATTTCTGCGATCGATGTCCTGGAAAAGGGCCTGCGCGCCGCCATGGAAGAGGTGGGACAGAAGTTCGAAGCTCTCGAGATCTTCCTTCCCGAAATGATGAGCGCAGCGGATGCCATGAAGGAAGGGGTCGAGCTGCTGCAACCCCATCTGGCATCGGGATCCGACGGAGGACAGCGGGGCTCGATTCTTCTCGGCACGGTCGAAGGGGATATTCACGACATCGGCAAGAATATCGTGAAGATCATGCTGGAGGGAGTGGGGTTCAAGGTAACGGACCTCGGCTTCAACGTTCCGACCCTGAGCTTCGTGGAAAGGGTCAAGGAAATAAAACCGGACGTGGTCGGCATGTCCGCTCTCATGACCAGCACGATGGTGCATATGCCCCGGCTCGTGCAGTTCCTCGAAGACAGGGGCCTGCGCGAGGGGGTCAAGGTGATGGTGGGCGGGGCGCCGGTGCTTCCCGACTGGGCCGAGAAGATCGGCGCGGACGGGTACGGCGACAACGCCGCCGAAGCGATCAAAGTAGCAAAGGAGATGATCAAATGATTCAGTTCTGGGACATCATAGAGCGGGCGGAGAAGGGAAAGAGCCTCGATGTAAACGAGTGGGATCGGCTGGTAGGCAAGACGGCGGCCGATGTGGTTTCCAAGTACGATCTGAACTACGATCCCGGCAATCCCGTGCCTGCCGATGACGCCCTGGCCGATCGCATGTACGAAGCGGGGATCGAGCTTTTCGAGCGCATGGGGATCTACTGCATCGACACGGGCAGGGTACTGCGGTTCAGCCGGCAGGAGATCCTGGAGGCGCTGGAAAACGCTCCCGATCACGTGGTCTACGGAACGGGGGAGAACATGGTGCACATCCCGCACCGCACGGTCGAGGATCCCAGGGATCCGATCGTCAACTTCTCCGCCGTGGGAACGCCCGTGACCGAGGAGCTGTTCGTGCCTATCTGCCAGAGCTACGCCCAGGAGCCGATGGCGGACACCTTCTCGGGACCGCTCATCACCGAGTACCGGGGCATGGGAGTGAGCTCCGGATCGCCGGTGGAGGTCGAAGGGGGGATATGGAACGTGGTCAAGCTCCGCGAGGCGGCCCGCTGGGCGGGCAGGCCGCAGATGCCGATCCACAACTTCATGTCCGTAGCCGAAAGGACCGATGCCACCATCGCGGCCGCCCGACCCGAGCTGGGCGCTCTTCCCGGAGACGGGCTGTTCGTAGCCGCCGTGGCGGAGCTCAAGGTGGATTACGAGCGGTTGAAGAAGGTTTCCTTTCTGCTTCACAGCCCGTACGTCATCGGCGGGTTGTACGGGCCGCTCATGGGCGGCTTCGCGGGCGGCCCGGCGGCAACCGCGGCTCTG
>JAFGQJ010000164.1 GCA_016935715.1 Spirochaetales bacterium | reverse complement strand
GCGACGGAGGGCTGCAGGGGGCCGAGGGCGACAGAGGGCGGCAGGTCACAGAGACAGGGGTCGCGCCGGCCGATCGCGGAGTCGCTACTGAACCAGGAAGAAGTGCCTGTTCAGATAATTGAGACGCTCCCGGGCACGATCGACGTACAGGCTCTCGGGGAAAGAGTCGTACAGCAGCCGGTAGTAGTGCCGGGCTGACTCCAGGTCGCGGTACGGGGAGTCCATCTCGTATACTCGAGCCAGGCGGTAGTACACCTCGTCCAGATGCCTGCCGTCGGGGTAGCGGCTGAGGTACTCCTGCAGGGCCTGGATAGCCACCGAGTAGCGCCGGTCCTCCGTTTGAAAGCGGGCGATCTGCAGCAGCTCGCTGCCGATCTGCACGGACTCCTGGCTGAGCAGCGGGGGCAGCACCTCGAGCAGCAGCAGGGAATCCTTTAAAGCGATGCTGGAGCGGGCAAGCCCCGCAGCGGCCCGGTCCCCGTACTCCCCCTCCATCCCCAGGTTCTCTCTGTAGTATTTGACCGCTGCCAGGTGCTCTCCCGTGGCCTGGTAGCAGGCGGCCAGCCTGTCGTTGAGATAGGGATCGCCGCTGCGCATGTTCCTCGTGTACTCGATCAGGGCCAGCTCGTATTCACCGAGGTCGAACAGGGTGTCCGCCGCCGCTATCGGCGGCCCGGGCACCGGCTGCAGCGCCGCGGGAATCCCCTGCGCGCCCTGCGCCGGCTCCGTGCCCTGCGTCCCCTGCGCCCCCCGCATCTGCCTATCCAGCGCCGCGGCGAACTCCTGGTCCGGGAGCACCCGCAGATGCACGATCTGGGTGCGGAGCTCGGCCCGCTGGTTGTCCTGGAGCTGGAAGGCCAGCTCGTACTGCCCGTACTCTGCGGCCCTGAAGCTGAAGGAGGTTCTGTTCTGCTGGCTGCGGCGGGAGAGGAACTCGACGCCCTGCGGATCCGAGGAAACCGTCCCGGCTCCTGTTTCCAGAGCTTGCGCTTTCAATCCCTCGTAGATCCAACCGCTTCCATCCAGGTCGATCGCTATTGGATCTCCCCGCCTGGCCACCAGCTCCCGTTCGTCCACGGCAACCCTGGCCGGCCCCTGCCGCGACTTCGGCGCCTCCGCCTGGCGGCTGGCCTGGCGGCTGGCCTGATGGCTGGCCGGGCGGCTGGCCGGCGCGGGGGCGATCGACGCGGCGGCGACCGGAGTGCGGGCCTCCGGTGTGCCGGAGTCCGGTACGTCCGGTTCGCGGGCAGCCGTGGCTGCAGCCGGAGACAACACACCCGGCTGTGCGGCGTTGGCGACAGGGAACTCCTCCTGGCTGCGGAGCTCATCCAGGCGGGTGTCCAGGCCGTCGATGTAGCCGCGCGTCGGCGATGCGAACTCGTAGCCCCGCCCGTGCTTCGGGAAGTAGGGCTCAGCAGGCGAAGCGGATTCCGGTCGCGGCAGGGGGAGAGGCACCGCTGGAGTACCCGCGGAAACCGAGACAGGAGAGGTAGAAGAGATGGAGAGGCCCGTGGGGAACGCGGGTAAAACCGGGTCGGGTAGATTCGGGTCCGTCGCCAACGATTCGCCCTGGTGCGGACGAGGCCTGGCAATCGTCGCCGCCGGGCGTGTGACGCCTTCGACGGAGGCGGGACCGGGCCGGCCTTGAGGCTGCTGACCGCCGCTTGAGAGCTCCAGGCTCCGACACCCGACGAGCAGCAGGAGGCAGGCCGCCGCCCCTGCGAGACTGAGTCGTGTATTCATTTGCGTTCCCCTCCCATGCAAACCCTTCTACATCAAGGGATATCTTCGAACAGCTCCTCTATCCTGCGATCATTCTCCCTCTCTACGAGGTCCAAAGCGATAGTTTCCAGTGGGATCCAGTAACGCCCTACCTGCTGCTCCCCCCAGCGCTCCAGCCTCGGCCGCAGGAGATAAGGCTCTCCCGTGTCCTCCGGAACGGACTGGGGCAGGATGAAATCCTGCACGCTCAAGGCATCCCCGGAACCGGCATCCAATCCGGCGGCCCGACGAGCCTGCCCGCCGGTATTCGAAAAATCATCGATAATCTCCTCGATGGTGGAGCCGGGGGCCTGCCCGGAGACCGGCCCGGTCTCCGGCGCTGCCTCCACAGCGGCGCCGTCCGCTCCCGAACGAAGCACGGCCAGCGTGATGAGAGCGGAGAGGACGAACAGGACGCTAAAAACGGCAATCCTCAGCGTTCGCACCGGTATGTTCGAGACGAACGATCTCAGGGAAGACAGCTTAAGCGTAGCTCTTCTCCTCTATCCTGTTCTCCAGGCGCACGGTCACGATCTTGGAAATCCCCGACTCTTCCATTGTAATGCCCAGCAGGGTGTCGGCGCAGGCGATGGTCTTCTTGTTGTGGGTTACAACGATGAACTGGGAGGTCCCGGCGAACTCTTTTAGCACGTGCACGAAGCGGCTCACATTCTGGTCGTCCAGCGCGGCATCGATCTCGTCGAGCACGCAGAACGGCGAAGGCCTGACCATGAAAAAGGCGAACAGCAGGGCGATCGCGGTCAGCGACTTCTCCCCCCCGGACAGCAGGGTGATATTTTCGAGTTTCTTGCCCGGCGGTTGGGCATAGATCTCGATTCCGGACTCCAGCACTTTCTCCGGATCCAGCAGCTTGAGCTCCGCCCTTCCCCCGCCGAAAAGCCGGCGGAACATCAGGTGGAAGTTCTTGCGGATCGTGTTGTAGGTGTCCAGGAACAGATCGGAGGATTCGCTGTGGATCTCCTCGGTTATCCTCTTCAGATCCAGGGAAGCCTGGCGCAGATCCTCCAGCTGGCCGGCGAGAAAGCGGTAGCGCTCGCTGACCTCGCGGAACTCTTCCGGTGCCATCAGGTTGACCTGGCCCAGAGCGCGCATCCTCTCCCGCAGCTGCTGGAGATCCGTCCGCAGATCTTTCAGCGGGCGATCAACCTCATGTATCCGCGAATCGAATTCCCCGAGGTCACGGGAATGGATCTCGCTGAAATTGCTGTACAGGTTCCGGATCTCCGCCTTGGTGTCGGCGAGCTCGATCTGCAGCTGCTCCACGGTGCCCTGTTCCTGCTCCAGCTTCTCCAGCTTGCTCTTCAGTTCTTTCTCCGTGCTCACCAGGTTCGCGTTCTTGCTGCTGATGTCCTTCTCCAGCCGGGTCAGTTCCTTCTTTATCCTGCGGTCCTCCTCCTCCAGGCCGGCTTTCTGGCTCTGCAGATCCTCGATCTGAGTGTCGATATCGGCCGAGCGTTTTCGAGATTCTTCGATCTGTTTCGTGTTCTCGCTCAGCTGCGTTCGCAGATCCTCCACCTGCTCCTGCAGCCGCTCGCTGTCAGCCTGAAGGCTCGCTTTGCGGGTATGGGTCTGGGCTCTGTTGACCCGAAGCTCTTCGAGGGTTCCGCGGTACTCGGAGATCCTGGCGTTCAGGCTCTGATTTTCCAGCCTGAGGGTGTCGGAGGCCTCGCGTTTTTCCGTCCGCAGGCGCAGGTTTTCCGTGATCCTGTTGTCCAGCTCCCGCTTCTTGGTGATGATGCCCTCCGGCGCCAGGAACTCCTCGAGAAACGCCGGGGTGCAGCGTCTGTACTGATCGAACAGCTCATCGAGCTCTTTGGTCCTGGCCAGGGATTCCTCCAGCAGTGTCTGAAGCGTCTCGAGAAGCTGGGTCCGCTCTTCATCCCCGATCCCCGACAGGGATCGATGGTCGCTCAGAAGCTCCGAGCGCCCCCGCAGCTGTATGCGCATGCCCTCCAGAACCTCGTGGATCCGGCTTTCGATCCGCTCCCGGTCCTGGGCGGAGTATCCCAAACCTTTCAGTTTCTGATCGAGCTGGGTGACGATGTCATCCGTGACGGTTCGCAGCTCCATGCGCAGGGCTTCCACCGTGGCTTCCAGGGACTGGGCCTCCTCCCGCAGGCGCTGCACCTCGGCCTCGTTGTCCTTGATCCTGCCCTCGAAACGGCGGATATCCTCCTCGAAGGCCTGGATGTTTTTCTCCACGTCCACGATCCTGGATTCCAGCTCGGCAAGCTCGAGCTGACGGCGGGAAACCTCTTCGTTCAGCTGGCCGATCTTCCGCTCGAAAGCCCGCGCCCTGTCCTGTTCCGAAGCGATCTGCTGATGGATCTCCTCCTGACGCTCTCGGAGCATCGTGATCTGGTTTTCTCTGCTGTTCTTCTCCAGATCGATCTGATAGAGCTTTTTCTGATTCTCGATCAGATGAGACTCCATGGAGTTCACCTGATCGATGCTCTTCTCCATATTCTCCCGGATCGAGTCGATCCCAGCCCTGAGGGCGCTCCGTCCCTCGCTGGTCTGGGCCAGCCGTTGATCCAACTTGTCCTGCCTGTCCAGCAGGCTCCTGAGCCGCAGCAGCTGGATATCCAGCTCCACCTCGAAGATCTTCTCCTTCAGCTGCCGGTAGCTCTCCGTCTTGTCCGCCTGGGACTTGAGGGCGTCGTGATTTCGCTTGACTTCGCCCAGGATGCCTTCGACCTGCCGCATGTTCTCCTGGGTTTTCTCCAGCTTCCGCTCCGCCTCGAGGCCCCTGATCCGGTAGGTCGTGATGCCTGCGGCTTCCTCGAAGATGTCCCGCCGATCCTCGGGCTTGGTGGACAGGATCTGGTCGATCCTGCCCTGCTCCATGATCGAGTAGGCGGATTTGCCCACACCGGTGTTGAAAAACAGCTCCCGGATCTCCCGGAGCCGGACGGGGCGGCTGTTGATGAAGTATTCTCCCTCCCCCGAACGGTACAGCCGCCGCCTGATGGCTATCTCGGCGACGTCCAGGGGCAGCTCTCCGCTGTCATTGCCCATGGTCAGGTTGGCCTCGGCTATGCTGAGGGCTTTGCGGTTCTCGGTCCCGCCGAAGATGATATCCTCCATCTTGTCGGCACGGAGGGTTTTGGCCGACTGCTCACCCAGTACCCACTTGATCGCGTCGACGATGTTGCTCTTGCCGCATCCATTGGGACCGAGCAGGGCGGTGAT
>JAFGQJ010000163.1 GCA_016935715.1 Spirochaetales bacterium | reverse complement strand
TCAACAGAGCGGAAAAACTGGAGGCAGGGCTGTATTGGTACAGCGCCATGCGCCACGGACTGATTCTGCTCGATGCCGGGCAGGGTCTGGCCGATCGGCTCGTGGCGGCCTGCCTCGGCCAGCGCTTCGTGGCCCGCAGCGCCGTCACCTTCATATGGACGGCCGTGCGCTACCGTATGACCTGGCGCTACAGCGAGCGGGGCTACCGCTACTTCTTTCTCGACGCCGGCCATGCGTGCCAGAACCTCTATCTGGCCGCCGAGGCCATCGGCGGCGGCGCCTGCGCGATCGCCGCCTTCTCCGACGAGGCGGTGGACCAGTTCCTCAACCTCGACGGAGAGGAGCAGTTCACTCTCTACCTGGCCACGGTGGGGAAGAAATGAGCGGGACCTGGTCCGCCACCTACGACGTGCACACCTACGAGATGGACAGGAAGCAGAGCGTGTCCGTCCGCGCCATCTCGAGCTACCTGATCGACACGGCGGGACAGCACGTTCATGAGCTGGGCTACTCGATTCCTCAACTGCTGGAGAAGGGTCGCAGCTGGTTCTTCAGCCGCTTCCTTCTCCGCATGGGCGCCTACCCGGGCTGGCGGGACACGGTCACCGTGGAAACCTGGCCTCCGGGCACTCAGAAACTGCTCGCTCTGAGGGACTGGCGGCTGTTCTGCGGCAGGCAGCTGATCGGCCTGGCAACCAGCGGATGGCTGATGATCGATGTCGGCAAACGCCGCCCCCTGCGCCCGGAGTCCTATCCCGACTGGAAGCGTTTCCACCACCCGGAGCGCACCATAGCCCACGTATTCGGCAAGCTGCCCGAGCTGGACCCTGCCAAGGGACAATCTGGACAGCAGGAGTTCCGGGTTCTCTTCGGGGATGTCGACATCAACGGCCACGCCAACTACCTCAGCTACATCGACTGGCTTCTGGAAAGCATTCCGCCGGCGGTAAGGGACGAGCGGCAAATCGCCGAGATGGAGGTTCACTTCCTCAGGGAGGCGAGCTTCGCCGAGGAGGTGGTGAGCCGGTCCCTCAGGATCGCAGATGCCGGCATCCCTTCGATCGGCCTGGAACCCGGCGAACCCGCCGCCGGCGCCCAGTACCTTCACAGCATCGTACGAAGCCGCGACGGGACGGAGGCGGTTCGGGCCCGCACCCTCTGGAGACCGCGTTCAGCCTGACATCCACGCGGATGATCACCGGCTGTCGAGGGCTTCGATCGCCCGCAGGATCAGCTCCTTGAACAGGCGCTGGTCCGCTTCCAGGGCCACGTCGGTGTTGGCCGGCTTGCCCGTGACGCCGTAGACGTCGGCCACGGTCCTTCCGCGGGTCAGCTCCCCTTCCGTTTCGATCTCCACGTTCATGGCGCGGGTCTTGATCACTCCGGGTTCGATCAGGCTGGCCACGGCCAGGGCGTCGTGAAGGGGAGCGCCGTCGAAACCGAACACCTGCCTGTTGGCCCGTGCCAGGAACTCCAGCAGCGGCGCCACGACCCGTGAAACCTTTCCCTGCAGGCGGGACAGCTCCCGCATATCGTCGAGTCGGAACCGGGCCTTGTTGGTGGCGTCCAGCCCCACCATGGTGATGGGCACCCCGCTCCCGAACACCACTTTGGCGGCTTCCGGATCCACGTAGATGTTGAACTCGGCTGCCGGGGTGATGTTGGAATCGAAGACCGCACCGCCCATCAGCACGATTCGTTCGAGCCTGGTGGTGATCCGCGGATCCTTCAGCAGCGCCAGGGCCACGTTGGTCAGCGGCCCGGTGGGTACAAGGATCAGGGGCGTTGCGGATTCCATGATGGTGCGTATGAGAAAATCAACCGCGTGCTGCTCCAGCCCGCTGAAAGCAGGCTCGGGCAGGTCCGCTCCGTCCAGCCCGGACACGCCGTGGATCTTCGGCGCCACGGTCAGCTCCCTGAACAGCGGCTTGTCCGCCCCCCGGGCCACCGGGATGTCCGTTCTGCCGATCAGGGTCAGGATCTTCAGGGCGTTGAGATACGTCTTCTCCCCCGTCTGGTTCCCGGCCACCGTGGTTACTCCGAGCAGCTCGATTTCAGGGGAGGCACAGGCCAGCATGATGGCCATCATGTCGTCGTGGCCTGGATCACAGTCGATTAGGATTCGCTTCATGTGGGCTCCTTGTACTCCCCGACCTCCGTGATCTTGCCGACCCGCCTGGCCTCCTCCACCCTCCGGGTCCGCTTCCTCAGAGCCTGGGCCGAGTAGATGGTCAGGGCGATGACCGTAACCAGGTAGGGGATCAGCGTGATGAACTCCGCGGGCAGCTGAAGGCTGGCCAGGTAAATGCCCAGGGCGTTGACGGCGCCGAACAGCAGGGAGGCCAGGAAGGTCCCAAGGGGCATGTAGCCGCCCATGGTGGCGGCCGCGATGGCGATCCAGCCGCGGCCGGCCGCCATGTCCCGGGCGAACCAGGACACGTAGCCCATGGACAGGTACAGTCCGCCGAAGGCGCCGAAGAATCCGGAGAGCATCAGGGCCCACATGCGGGTGCGGTTGACATTGATGCCCACCGATTCGGCGGCATGGGGGTTCTGCCCCACGGCCCGAATCCGCAGGCCCAGGGGGGTCTTGAAGGTGATGAGGTAGAACACCACGACGGCCGCAATGGCACCGTAGGTCATTACGTTGTGCCCGCTGACGATCGTTCCCACCACGGGGATGCTCCTGATCAGCGGGATGTGCACGTCGGGAAACAGCAGGCTCTTCAGTGAGCTGGAGGAGCCCTTGTCGCCGGTCACCAGGAACAGCAGGAACACGGTGATGCCGCTGGCAAAGATGTTCAGTGCGATGGCCGCCAGGATGATGTCCGCCTTAAGACGGAGGTGGAAGTAGCTCAGGATGGCCCCCATGGCCACCCCGGCAGCAACTCCGGCCAGGAGGGACAGGATCAGGCTTTCGGTGAAAGAGCTGACGACCACCCCCACGAAGGCGGCGACCAGCATGGTGCCTTCCATGGAAATGTTGATCGTTCCGGCCAGATTCGAAATGGACACGCCGATGGCGGCGAACAGCAGGGGCGTCATTACCCGGAATACGGCGAAACCGAACTGTGTGCTCAGGATGCTCTGCAGCAGCGGGTTCATTCGGCACCCCCTCTGCCGGCCTTCCGAACCGTGATGCGGTACTTCCACCGGCTCAGGAAGGCTTCCGCGGTGATCAGGAGGATGATGATCGACTGGATGACCTGGACCATTTCCGCTGGAACGTCGGACATCAGGTTCAGCACCCGGCCGCCTACCCGCATGTAGGAGAGGAAAAACGAAGCCGGAATGATCAGCAGGGGGTGGTTCCTGCCGATGATGGCCACGATGATCCCGTCCCATCCGTACCCCGGAGAGCTCTGCCAGAGAAAGCGCCTGTGGATCCCCATGACCTCGGTCATGCCCCCGAGCCCCGCCAGGAGGCCGAGGATAACCTGACAGAGGATGATCACCTTGAACACGCTGATTCCGCCGAAGCGGGAGAAACGCTCATTGAAGCCCGTGGAGCGGATTTCGTATCCCATGGTCGTGTGGTAAAGGAAGTAGTACACGAGGAGGGCAAAAACCATTGCCAGGATGATGCCGTAGTGAATGCGGGTGTCGGGAATGAACTGGGCCAGCCAGGCCGTTTCCGGCAGCTTGTAGGAGACCAGGAAACCCGCCTCCTTGTCGCGGAAATGGTAGTTGATCAGATACAGCCCCAGGAAATAGGCGACGTAGTTCAGCATCAGGGAGGATACCAGCTCCGAGGCCTTCCACCGCGCCTTGAGGAAACCCGGGATGAACCCCCACAGCGCCCCGGCCAGACCCGCGATCAGCAGGACCAGGGGGATGTGGATGAAGGCGGGCATGTTGGTGGACACTGCGAAGGCCGTGCCCACGGCGGCTCCCAGATACAGGGATCCCTCTGCACCGATGTTGAACTGCTTGGCCTGGAAGGCCACGGCGACGGCCAGGCCGCAGAAGACGATCGGCGAGGCGGTCTCGAACAGGTGGGCCAGGCGGGATCGGGTGAGGAAAGGCCCGAGCAGGAAAGATTTGAGGGCGAATCCCGGCTCCTGGCTGATCAGATAGATGAGGAATACGCTGATCACGATGCCGATGGCGATGGCGATGACGATTCGGATGAGGGTGAAATATCTAAGCAGGAATTTCTCCACTCACGTTCTCCTCTCTCTGCACGCCCAGCATGTAGGGACCCAGATCCTTCGCGCTCACTTCGGACATGTCCCGGAAGTGAGCTACGATCTCGCCGTTGTAGATCACGATCACCCGCGTGGACAGCTTCAGGATTTCGTCCAGGTCGGCGGAGGCCAGAAACACTGCCTTGCCCCGGTCCCGGGCTTCCCGCAGCAGCTGGTGCACCATCTCCTCGGAGCCCACGTCGATGCCCCGCGTGGGATGGGCCGCGATGATCACCTCCGGATCCGCGGACAGCTCCCTGGCCACTACGACCTTCTGGATGTTCCCCCCGGACAGGGCGGACACCGGCGTCCTGGTGGATTGAGCCAGGATGTTGAACCTCTCCATGAGCTCCGTGCTGTGTCGCGAGATCTCCTTCCACAGCAGCCTCGGACCTTTGGAGAACCCGGGCTTGTAATACCTGTCGAGGATGAAGTTCTCTTCCAGGCTGGTTTCCTCGGCCACCCCGTCCTCCATGCGGTCTTCGGGGATGTGGCAGAGGCCCTTCTCCCGGATCTTCCGCGGGGACATTCCGACCAGGCTCTCCCCGCCCACGGCGACCTCTCCCTGCGAAGGTTGGAGCAGACCGGTCAGGATGCGCACCAGCTCGGTTTGGCCGTTGCCCACCACTCCGGCCAGACCGAGGATCTCGCCGGAGCGTATGTCGAATGAGATCCTGTTGAGAACCAGGATCGCTTCCTCGTTCACGTAGGACAGGTCCCGCACGGACAGCAGGGGACGACCCGGATTGTCCGGTTCGGGGATGCGCTCGAAACTGATCTCCCTTCCCACCATCAGCTGGGCGATGTCGTGCTCTGTGAGCTCATCCGCGTTATGGCTGGCGATGACCCGGGCGTCGCGCATGATGGTTACCCGGTCGGCGATCTGCTTGACCTCGTTCAGCTTGTGAGAGATGAAGATGATGGTTTTGCCCTGCTCTTTGAGATTCTTCAACGTACGGAACAGTATCTCCGTTTCCTGGGGCGTCAGCACGGAGGTCGGCTCGTCGAGGATCAACAGCTCCGCGTTTCGGAACAACGCTTTGAGGATCTCCACCCGCTGGCGCACGCCGATGGGCAGATCCTTGATCTTCTTTTCCGGCGGAACCTGGAGGCCGTACCTCTCGGAAACCTCCCGGGTGATCTCCACGGCCCTGTCGTTGTCCAGGAAGAGCCTTGCCCGCCGCGGCTCGCTGCCCAGCACCATGTTCTCCGCCACGGTGAGATCCGGCGCCAGCATCAGATGCTGGTGAACCATGCCGATGCCGACGGCGATGGCGTCGTGAGGACTGCGCACGTGGACCTTCTCACCCTTGAAGAGGATCTCTCCCTCCTGTGCGCGCTCGATCCCGAAGATGATCTTCATCAGGGTGGTCTTGCCCGCCCCGTTTTCCCCGACCAGGGCATGGATCGTTTTTTCTTCGATCTCTATGCTGACGCCCCGGTTGGCGACCACGCCGTTTTCATAGACCTTGAGGATGTTCCTGGCTTCCAGGATTTTTCCCATGATCCGACAACCCCTGTTTCCACCCCTGCGGGCGCTGATCGAGAGAAAAAGCGAAGAAAATGGGGAATCCCGCATCTGAGGTTCGGGATTCCCCGTTACGCCGCGCTATTGGCCGAACGCCGTATCGACCTTGATTTCCCCGCTCAGGATTTTCTCCTCGAGCTCCTTGATCCGATCTCGGAACTCCTGGGGAACGAGCTTGCGGTAGTTCTCGTTGTCCGCGACCCCGATGCCCCCTTCGGCAATGCCCAGAACCTCGGCCCGGCCCACCGGAAGGGTGCCTTCCATGTACATCTTGACGGCCCGGTACAGGGACTCATCCACGTTTTTCATCATCGAGGTCACAATGTTGGCGGATTTGGCCGGGTCGGTGTCCTTGTACAGGAAGTACTGGTCCGAATCCACGCCGATGGCATAGCGGTCCTTGTCCTTGGCCGCATCGAGCACCCCGATGCCGGTCTCTCCGGCCACGTTGAAGGCGATGTCCGCCCCCTGCTCGTACTGGGCCAGGACCAGCTCCTTGCCCTTGGCTGAATCGTTGAAGGAGTTGGCGTAGGAAACCAGGACCTCGACCTCCGGGTCGACGTACTTCGCACCCTGGATATAACCCACCTTGAAATCGTTGATCACCGGGATGTCCATGCCGCCGAGAAAACCGATGACCTTTTCCGGATTGGCCTTGGGCATATCGGAGGTGGTGATCATGGCCGCCAGTGCACCGACCAGGAACGATCCCTCGTTCTGGGCGTAGAGGATGGAGTAGACATTGTCCAGTCCCTCCTTCGAATAATCCGCCGAGGTGTCGTAGGTGACGAAGACCTTTTCCGGATGCTTCGGGGCGATCTCCTGCAGGTAATCCACCAGCTGCCAGGTGCCGGCAATGACGATGTCCCAGTCCCCTTCGGCGAGCTGGGCGATATCCGGCTCCCAGTTCGCCTCTTCGTAGGTACCCTCGATTGTCTTGGTGACCACACCGAACTCCTCGGCCGCCTTCTCCACACCCCTGTGAGCGGAGTCGAAGAAGGACTTATCCCCCAGGGCGCCGTTCACGTACAGGGCGACCCGGACTTTCTCCTCTCCCTGCTCAGCAGCCTCCTCTTTCTTCTTGCAGGCCGCCAGGCCCAGCAGGCTGAAGGCGATGAGCGCGATCAGGAGCAGGTTCAATATTTTTTTCATCCGTCCCTCCTTGCAGGAAACATGGAAGCACTATATTTACGCCAGATTGCGCATGCCCAACGATACCTTTTGAAAACCCGGCTTGTCAATTTCCGTGATCCGGCCAGCCCGTTCCCCCGGCTCCCGAACGCTGGCTCCCCGCCGCTGCGAGGAGCTTCTTCACTGCTGCAGTTCCTGGCGAACCGCCTCCAGCAGATCCTGAATTTCGAATGGCTTGCCCAGGCAGGAGACGTGGTTCTCCTCTATGAAGCCGACGGTGTCGGAGCTGACCGTGTCACCGGTGATGAACAGGAACCGCTCGGGAGCTTCGGATCGTTCGGAGCTCAGCTTCTTGTACAGATCGATTCCGCTCAACTCCGGCATGCGAACGTCGCAGATGATGAGGTCGTAATCCCTCGCCGCGATTTTCTCCAGCGCGCTCCACCCGTCCGCACTCGTCTCGACCTGGTATCCGGCCTGTCCCAACACCCGCGCGACCATCGACCGTACAACCTCCTCATCCTCCACTACCAGTATCCGTCCGATCCCGGATGCTTCGCTCTGATCACCGGGCGTGTCGGCATCTACGACGGCATGTTCCCCGACAGAAACCAGTGGAATCTGCACGTAGAAGCGTGTACCCTCCCCCGGCCTGCTCTCCAGCCAGATCTGCCCCCCGTGTTCGCCGATGATCCCGTGGCAAACCGACAGGCCCAGGCCCGTTCCCTTGCCGGGGGACTTGGTGGTGAAAAAGGGATCAAAAACCCGCGGCTGAACCTCCTCCGGGATGCCCGGTCCGTCGTCCCCGATACAAACGCGTATCAGGCGGTCCACCGGCCGCCTTCCCCGCATCCCGGCGCCCGCAGCACCCGCTCCGGTCGACGCATCGCCGTCGACCCGGCTGCCGCGGCTGGTCTGATCGATCCCCACCAGCTCCGAGGTCACGGTCAGCAACCCTCCTCCATTCGCTTCGAACATCGCTTCATAGGCGTTACAGATCAGGTTCACGAACACCTGCTGGAGCTGATTTGCGTCGGCCATGGTCGCCGGAAGATTCCCGGCGAGCTCGACCCGGCACTCGACGTTTCGGGACTGGAGCTCGTAGCCCAGGATCTTCAGCGTGCTGTCCAGTACGTCGTCCACGAGAACGGGGCCTCTCTCCGGCCGCTTCTGCCTCGAAAAATCGAGCAGGCTGCGCACGATCTTTCCCGCCCGGTGCGCCTCTGCCACCAGTTTCTCCAGGTCCTGCCTTACCCGGCTGTCCACCTTTCCGGTCTGCAGCAGCTGGGCAATCCCGATGATCGCGGTCAGGGGATTGTTCAGCTCGTGGGCAACTCCTGCAACGAGCTTCCCGATCGCCGCCATCTTTTCACTCTGAACGAGCTTCACCTGCGAGGCCTGGAGCGCTCCCAGCTGGTCCTTGACGTTCTGGTGGAGCTGGGCGTTTTCCACCGCAATCGCAGCCTGATGGGCGAAGCTCATGGCCAGATCCGCCTCCTCGTCGCTGTATGCGCCGAGCTTGCGGCTGTCGATGGTCAGGCAGCCGATGAGCCCCGCCCGCCCGAGCAGAGGCACGCTCATCCAACCCCGTACGTAGGCGGTGTTTCCCCAGCCGTGGAAGCGTGCATCCGCTGCGGCGTCCACCAGGATGAAGGGTCTGCCGGATTGCTCGATCTCCCGTTCGATCTCGGTGAGCGGATACTCCTTGCCGATCGCGGCATCACCGGGCAGGTCCCGTCCGGCCACCACGCGCAGGCTGCTGCCCTCCACGAGCATCACCGAAGCGCTGTCGTAGGGAATGACCTTGCGCAGCTCGGTGAGCAGACGATCCAGAACCTCGCGCAGATCCAGACTCTGGCTCAGGGAGGCCACGGCGGACTGCATGGCTTCGATATGCCGGCGCTGGGTGCGTTCGGCTTGGTACAGGCGGGCGTTCTCTATGGCTATGGCCGCCTGGTCGGCCAGCATCTCCAGGATCCGCAGCTCCTCATCATTGAAGGGCTGGCTCTCGAACCTGGAGATGTTCATGACCCCCACGATCCGCTGCTTGACCTCCAGGGGAAGCCCCACGATGCTTCCCCGCCACTTCTTCGGAGAGTCTCTGTAGAGGGGATGAGTCCGGATGTCCTCCACCACTATGGGCTTCCCTGTTTCAGCCACCCGGTACGTCAGTCCTTCCCGCCTGGGCTCAGCGAACGGTTCGTCCCAACGCCCGTCCTGTCCGGAGGCGGCGCCGAAGGACAGCTGTTTCCCGTCGTAGAGAAAGATGTGAGCCAGATCGGCGGGGACCAGCTCGTGCGCGCTGGCCAGGATAGAATCCAAAACCGTCGGCAATTCCAGAGAGGCGGTCAGGGTGGAGCTTGTGCGCTGGACCGCTTCCACCTCATCGCGAACATCCCGGTCAAGCTGCCGGAGACGAAGGTTCTCCATGCGTGCGGAGAGGGCTGTGGAGAGGATCTGGATGAAGCGGGCGTCCCCACTGCTGAACGGCCGGTCTTCTGAAATTCTCAGAAGCAGGAGCAGCCCCGAAAGCTCTCCGGCAATGATCAGAGGCGAAGCCAGCACCGCGGTCGCTCCCAGCTCCACGAGGGAGGTGTGAGCGAACACGTAATGGCTGTAATCCCCGATGGCTACCGGGTTCTCCTCCTGCAGACCCAGGCTGACCAGGAGCTCGGTTGCTAGGGCCTTGCCGTGAAGGGCTTCGTCAGGCAGTCCGTAGGTTATTACGCTGCTCACGCCATTGAGATGCGGCTCGCGGCGGAAGCGGGTGCGGCCCGCGTCAGCCTTCGGCGGATTTCCGGACGGCCGTTGCACGCGCTCCGAGCCGGCCTGCTTCGAAAATCCTCCCGGCATCAGGATCAGCGCTGCAGCCTGCGCACCGACGGCCCCCGCGGCCTGGGCTATAGTGAGTGGGAGCACCTCGGGAAGGTTCTTCGCGTGAAAGAGCTCGCTCATTAGTTCGTTTAAAATTTTCAACTGCCCTCGAGCCAAAGCTGCCACCTACCCAATTCACTGCGTTCCAGCATATCTCCCTGCTGCGTGGAAAGGACTTCTTCTATTTATACTCTCTAGTCTCGCAGCATGTCGAGGTCCAGCGGCAGGCGGTTCGCGGGTCTCCCGGTACTCTGCCGGGTTGTATCAGTCCGATGCGAGCTCTTCGACGACCTGCATCAGCAGATCCGGGCTGTCCGTGATGATGCCGTCCACACCCCAGCCGATCAGCTTCTTCATGATCCCGGGATCATTGACCGTCCAGGGGATGATCTTCAATCCCAGCCGGTGCGCTTCATCCACGTCCCGGCGGTCGATCTCCCGGTAGTAGGGGCTGAGCACCTCCGCTCCAAACGCATGCGCCAGATCGGCTATGCCAGCGTAATCATCGGAATCCAGGCCGGCCAGCCAGGGTGAAGATCCCGCGCCTCCGGGCAGCAGGTTGTACCGGGCCCCGTCGATGGAGAAACTCTCTACCGCGAGGCAGACCACCGGGATTCCCGGCGCCTGTTTTTTCACCTCGCGAAGGGTTCGCCAGTCGAAGGACTGCATCGTCACCCGGGACTCCATCCCATGCCTGCGGATCACTTCGAGCACGAGCTCGACGAACTCCCCGTAGTCGACCGTGTAATCGGGAAAGGGGGGATAGGTCTTGATCTCCAGGTTGAAGCGCACCGCCTCGGCCTCTTCGGATGCCGTCAGGGCGAAGACCTGGTCGAGGGACGGGATGGTTTGTCCCGGCACCGGAACCTGATCCCGGAAGCGGTACCAGTAGTCGCTGCCGCGCCTGATCTCGCCGACGGTGTAGAGCTGCAGCTGCTCGAAATCCAGGTCCTTGATCAGGATTCGCGCATCCTCCGGAATGAACCGACCATCGGGACCGCGGGTCAGAAGCGGGTTGAGCCGGTAGTCGTGGCTGACCACGACCACCCGGTCCCTGGTGACGGCCAGATCCATCTCCAGGGTGTCTGCGCCCAGCTCGACGGCATGGGCGAAGGCGGCGAGTGTGTTTTCGGGACGAAGAGCTCTGCCGCCCCGATGGGCCTGGATGTCGCAGTCAGGACCCGGCCCGGCCCAGAGGGATCCGGTGATCGTGAGAATCCAAAGGACCGAACACAGGCAGGTCAGCAGGATCGGCGCATCATTTCTCCGAGCCAAGGGCGAATCCCCGCATGAAGCTCTCCTGCATGAAGAAGAAGACGAGCAGCGGCGGGATCATGGTCATCACCACCCCGGCCATGATCACGCCCCAGTTGTTCATCGTCTCGGAGGAGATGAGCATCTTCACCCCGATCTGCACCACCCGCATGTGTTTGGAGTTGGTGGCCATCAGGGGCCAAAGATACTGGTTCCAGATGTAGATGAACTCGATCACGGTGAGTGCCCCGATCGTGCTGGCCGACAGGGGAATCAGGACCTGGAACAGGTAGCGCAGGGGGCCGCAGCCGTCCATCTTGGCGGCGTCCAGCAGCTCCACCGGTACCTGGCGGAAGCGCTGAACGAACAGGAAGGTCCCCGTGGCGCTGGCTAGGAAGGGCACGATCAAGCCCCAGTAGGTGTCGATCCACTTGAGCTTGCTCATGATGTCGAACAGGGCCACGATGCGCACCGGGATGGGCAGCAGCAGGGTCACCAGAACCACGAAGAAGAGGATACTCTTGCCCTTGAAGTTGAAGTGGGTGAAGGCGAAGGCGGCCAGCAGGCTGAGGAGGATCTTTCCCAGGCTGACCATGAAGGCGATGAAGAAGGAGTTGAACATCAT
>JAFGQJ010000162.1 GCA_016935715.1 Spirochaetales bacterium | reverse complement strand
TTCTCACCACCGTCATCCACAAGCGGCCCGGCGTGGCCGTGACGGATGCCGGGCTCAAGGTCTGCACGACCGACCACGGTTTCCCGTCGGTCAAGGATCGGCCGGAGCTGAGCGTCACGGGCCTGTCCGAAGAACACGGCCGGATCTCGGATCCCCGGGATGAGCTTCGTTACCTGCAGAAGATCGAGTACATCCCCAGCCACTGCTGCACCACGGTGAATCTCCACGATCGGTACTTCTGCGTGCGCGGGGGGAGGCTGGAAGCGGTGTGGCCGGTCGCCGGGCGGGGAAAGAGCCGGTAGGCCGGCGGGCTCCGCTG
Source organism: Spirochaetales bacterium (assembly GCA_016935715.1). Taxonomy (GTDB): domain Bacteria; phylum Spirochaetota; class Spirochaetia; order SZUA-6; family DRHE01; genus JAFGQJ01. The sequence continues at coordinate 3,237 of JAFGQJ010000162.1, read as the reverse complement.
ACCGGATCCGGGGGAGGGAAGAGCGCCATTGGCCGTGCCCCGCTACCTGACCAAGTCCCGCTTCGTCCTGGCGCTGGAGTGCCCGACCAAGCTCTTCTACACGGGCAAGGCGGAGTACGCGGACCATAAGAAGGATGATCCGTTTCTCTCCGCCCTGGCGGAGGGAGGGTTTCAGGTCGGGGAGCTGGCCAAGCTCTACTTCCCGGGCGGACGGGAGATCGAGACCCTTCGGCACGATCAGGCCCTGGAGCAGACCCGGGAGCTGCTGGAGCGGGAGTCGGTGACCCTCTACGAGGCAGCTGTGCGCCACCGCAACCTGTTCGTCCGGGCCGACATCCTGATCAAGAGCGGTTCCACCCTCGAGCTGATCGAGGTCAAGTCCAAATCCTTCAGGGGTTCCGGCCCGCAGGACCTGCTCAACCAGGACGGCACGATCCCGCCGGCCTGGAGGCCCTACCTCTACGACGTGGCCTTTCAGAAGCACGTGCTGTCCCTGGCCTTCCCCGGTATGGAGATTCGCTCCCACCTGCTTCTGGCCGACAAGAACGCCAGAGCCACTGTCGACGGGCTCAACCAGCGCTTCCTCATCTGCAAGCACGGCAATAGGACCAGGGTAAAGGTGCGGGAGGGAACCACCCCGGAGACGCTGGGCGATCCCATCCTAACTCGGGTACCGGTCGACGAGATCGCGGCCCTGATCTACGCGGGACGGGACGGGTCCATCCAGACCGGGTCCGTCCAGGACGGATCCGGCCGGGATCTTCCCTTCGGCCGGTGGGTTGACTATCTGGCCGAGCAGTACCGGCAGGACCGGAAGATCGCTGCGGAGCTCGGTTCGAAATGCGGCAGGTGCGAGTTCAGATGCACGGCGGAGGAACTGCGTGCGGGCCTGAAGAGCGGATTCAGGGAATGCTGGCTGGAGCGCTCCGGGCTGAGGGAGGAGGATCTGGCCGAGCCCCTTGTCATCGACCTCTGGAAGTCGAATCAGCGGGACCGCTTCATCCGGGAGGGGATATATCGTCTCCGCGATCTGGATCCCGGGCTGCTGCAGCCCAGGAGCCGCGCAGGCGCCTCCCGGACAGCTCCCGGCGGGGCCGAGGCCAGGCCGGGGCTCTCTCAGGCGGAGCGGCGGCGCCTTCAGGTGGAGAAGGCACGAAGCAGCGACCCGAGCCCATACTTCGATGCCGGGGGGATGAAGGAGCAGATGCGGCGCTGGGTATATCCGCTTCACTTCATCGACTTCGAGACCACCCAGGTGGCCATTCCCTTCAACCGCGGAATGGCTCCCTACGAGGGGATCGCCTTCCAGTTCTCCCACCACCGGGTCGACGCCGACGGCAGGATCGCCCACGCGGGGCAGTACCTGCACACCGAGCGGGGCCGGTTTCCCAGCTTCGCGTTCCTGCGCGCCCTGAAGCGGGAGTTGGAGCAGGATCAGGGCACGATCTTCCGCTACGCGGCCCACGAGAACACCTACCTCAACATCATCTACCGCCAGCTGCGGGAGGGCGAGGTCGGGGAGGTTCCGGACCGGGAGGAGCTGTGCCGCTGGATCACCACCGTGGCTGCCCCGACGCAGCGCAACGAGGGCTGCTGGGTCCCGGGCAGGCGGAACATGGTGGACCAGCTCGACCTGGTCCAGCGCTACTTCTACCATCCGGCCACCGGCGGCTCGAACTCGCTGAAGAAAGTGCTGCCGGCGGTCCTGGGAAGCTCGGAGTACCTGCAGCGGAAGTACAGCCGTCCGATCTACGGCCGGGGCCTGGAGATCCCGAGCCTCAACTTCGAGGCGTGGACATGGATTCGCTGCGACGAAACGGGCGCCCCGATCGATCCTTACAGGCTCCTGCCGCCGATATTCGAAGGAGCTGAGGAGGATGATCTGGAGCATTTGATCTCCGACGAGCATCTGGCCGACGGCGCGGCGGCCATGATCGCCTACGCCCGCATGCAGTTCTCCGAGATGGGGGAGGCCGAGCGGCAGGCGATCCGGCAGGCCCTGCTGAAGTACTGCGAGCTGGACACCCTGGCCATGGTCATGCTCTGGGAGTACTGGAGCCGTGAGCTGATGGCGGGCTGAGATGATTGTGCCGTCCGGAGCCCGGCCTGAGTCGTTCTGCAGGGGCGTTATTGCCCGACCAGGACCACCGCCAGTCCGTCGGCGGAAAAACGGTTGAAATCCCCATCGAGGGTTACGAAGTCGAATCCGCCTCTGATAGAAACGGCAGCCAGATACGCATCCATACAGATCTTCGGGGAGGGGTTTTCAGCGTTTGCCAGGCGCAGCCAAAGTTCCCGTGTTCCCTTCGGTTCCAGGATCTCCAGTGAACCGGTTTCTTGAAACAGGGATGACAGGAAAGCGATTGCCTCGGTATTGGGGAAGCTGGGTACTCCGAACGCCCTGTGGATGACAGGTGTGGTAATCAACCGGCAGGTCGACAGCTCCGTTGCCCGCAGCCTGCATATCGGTCGATCCGCCGATGACCGTTTGACCTGTTCCCCTGCGCGGTCATGAAACGGATGCGAGGCGAAGGTCAGGGCGACCCAGATATTCGAATCAAAGAGAAAGCCCGGCACGAAGGAGATCCTCCTGGTTCAAAGCATCCTGCTCCAGGCGCTTCAGCTCCTCCGCAGTCATTGCTGATCCGGGGGCTTGTGCAACCGCAACCACGGCGGGTAGGCCCGTTGCAGGATCCTTTTCAGTGCGAATACCCTTGGAAGAACGCGCCGCGGAGCCGGTTATCAACAGTCCAGCCTTGAGAGCCTCTGCCACGACCTCTTTGAGTTTCCTGCCCTCCATGGCAGCCCGGATCTTGACTGCCCGCATGAGCTCATCCGGGAGCTCCAATGTTGTTTTCATACAACCATATTACCAGAAAAACATAAAAAAGGCAAACATCTGACGGGATGACGTGTGACGGGACGAGTCGGTGTTGCCCAACCACGCCGAATGGAAGATAATGGCCGGATGGCTCGATCGAAGACAGACGGCAGCCGGTCCCGAAGCGGCACCGGTCCGAGCAAGGGCCTGCCCGGATACACCTATCTTCGGGCGCCCGGTGAGCTGTGAACGAGCTGCTCGAACGCATGATCGAGCTTTCCATGTACACTGAGGAGCACCTGCGCTGAGGGACCGCGGGAAATGAGGTAAGCCGCCGGCCTGAGCGGTCGGCGTTTCTATGAACCCCAATCCGGATGAACACGGGAAGGAGGCCACTCATGGAGGTGATCGATCTG
>JAFGQJ010000161.1 GCA_016935715.1 Spirochaetales bacterium | reverse complement strand
TCCGGGGCTTGACGGAAGTGGGAATTTATACCAATTGTTAAATAAATTTACGTAAACTGTGTAACTTTTACAGCTGCAGATTGTTTAGTTATTAAATAAGAGATCAGGGCCCCCGGGGTTTCCACCTCCTTTACCCGGGGGCTCTGCGTTTTTCAAAACACCTCCCGTCTGTTCACTGACACGCCGCTAGAGGTAGCGCTGCAGGTTGCGCTTGGCCTCATCGAGACCCTGGAGATATTCCCTGCGCTCTGATTCGCTGAGCGGGGCTTCCTTGGATTTTCCGGAGCGGCTGAAGTTGAAAAAGCGAGTTCTCTGGAACCGCATCAGCGGTTCGGATCCCTTGCCGAAAACCTCTTCCAGTTTCTTTTCAACCTTTTCCTTCCAATCCTTGAATTTTGATTCTTCCGGCTGACGGGATTTCAAACTCTCGATTTCGCCGGCCAGGGACTGGAGTTTGGATCGGTCCTCAGCTTTCATCTCTGTCGTTCCTCCGTGCTCATGTTAAATATCAATGTTGCAGAAACAGCTCTTCCTTGAATGGTTCCAGGTAGTGATTGGCCATGAAGGTGAGCGGTTTTACAGCCTTGGCGAAGTGCTCGGAGAGCTGGAGCAGCACCTCGATGATCTCCTGCAGCCGGCGCCGTTCCTCCGCTGTCAGCGACTGGTGCTCCATCAGCTCGGCATATTCTGCGGCCGCCCTGTAGAAGTAGCGGCCGTAATTTTCCAGCTCCTGCTTCCCCTTCCCGGCGATCGCGCCGGACAGGCGCTTCAACTGCGTCTGGTCGTGGAAGATGCCGCGGGTGAACAGACAGATGTCGGCGATCCGCTTGTACGAAGGGAAACGCTGCTCGCGGGACAGGAGCTCGCTGTAGCGCATCAGAGTTTCGATGTCGTAGTCGCTGAAACGGTACTTCCTCCAGATGCCCTTGCGGACCCGGACCGGGATGGTGTAGCTGTTTATGCGGACGAAGGAAACCAGCATATCGGCCAGATAATTGCGGACGGCCCGGTCTTCCAGAAATCCCGCGACCGCGGCGCTGTCGAAAACCAGGGCATGAGCGCCGAAATCATTCTCGATCGTATACGAGCGGGCTTGCAGCTCCATCTTGACGCGGTTGAGCAGGACGGTGAAGAACAGGTGGGCGGATACCTGAAGGAGGAATTGGGGATCGTTGCTCAGGATGCGGAACAGCTTCTCATCTGCCAGCATGGCCTCCAGGATATCCTCGTCCTCCCGGAGAGTCCGCACCATGCGTTGACGTTCCCGGTATCCGGGCATGAGAACCCGTACCATGAACAACAGGTCGCCGTCGCTGAGCATCGGAGAGGTGCGTTTCATCAAAATTATTTTCATTCTTTTTTCCCGATTGATCAAGATCATTGTGGCGGTGATCCACCGGGGCGTGAAGGTGGAAGGCGGATTGCTGCCGGTCGACAGCTGCCGGTCGAATGATTGAGCTCGAATGACGAAAAGGATTATTCTTGTTGCGCACAGCGATTGTTAAGGGCAAAATGGATCTATCGGGAGAAGTGGCATGCCGTACAGAGTTTTGATACCCCAGGATGTGTCTGAGGCCGGCAAGGCATACCTGCGGGACAGGGGATACGAGATCAAGATGGGCTCCGGAGTTTCTGTTGAAACGCTCAAAAGCGAGGTGGGAGACTGTCATGGGATCCTGGCCCGCACGGCCCGGTATCCGGCGGAAGTGCTCAGAGCCGGCAGGCACCTGAAAGTGATCGGGCGTCATGGCGTGGGCGTCGACAACATCGATATCCAGGCTGCGACCGAACTGGGTATCTACGTCACGAACGCTCCCGAATCCAACGCAGGATCCGTGGCCGAGCACACGATCGGGCTGATCATCGCCGCAGCCCGGAATTTCGTGCAGTGCGACGGCGCCCTGAGAAGAGGGAATTTCGAGATCCGCAACCAGCTCATTGGCGAGGACATCGAAGGAAAGGTACTCGGACTGATCGGGGTGGGGAAGGTCGGCAGGCGAGTGGCCCGCAAAGCTTCGAGGGGATTGGACATGAAGGTCATCGGATACGATCCCTTCAGCGATCACGCCCTTGTTCCGGAAGTCGAGTTCAGCGATTCGATCCAGGAGGTGCTGAGAACAGCGGATTTCGTCAGCCTGCATCTGCCTGCGAATGAGCAAACCATGGGTCTGATCGACAAAGCCGGCCTGTTGATGATGAAGAGTTCCGCCTTCCTTATCAACGTCGCGCGCGGGGGCATCGTTCGCGAGAACGACCTGGTGGAGGTGCTTTCGGAAAGACGGATAGCCGGAGCTGCTCTCGACGTATTCACCGAAGAGCCGCCCGACCCTTCCAATCCGCTGTTGGAGCTGGACAATGTGATCGTGACGCCTCACAATGCGGCGTTGACCCGCGAATGCATGGACCGGATGGCGCTTCACGCTGCACGGGGGATAGACGAGGTCCTCTCCGGCAGAACACCCACCTGGCCGGTCAACGAACCCAGGATCAGATAGAACGAATGATCC
>JAFGQJ010000160.1 GCA_016935715.1 Spirochaetales bacterium | reverse complement strand
TTGATACGCGTGGCAGCCGCGATCATCGCGTCGGCCAGGGTTACGCCGTGAGATGCCTTGAACTGGTTGAGGAATGCTCCCGCTTCTTCTCCAATACGATAATCCAACGGCAGCAGCAGAAGGGATTCGAGGAACATTCGGGTTTTCAAGATCTCCCCTTGTCGAATTCCCGCAAATACCTCCGCCACCTGGATAGGCGTGACATATACGAATCCATTTGCCGTCGATACCGTTTCCTTGAAAGCTTCTGCGATATCCGTCCTGCCGCGGAGAATCCAGATGAGAATATCGGTGTCAGCGACGATCATGTCTGGCGGTCCTGCCGGAGCGAGCGGACGTACTGATCCACATCGCCTTCCCGGTCCCTGCGGATACCCGTCACCCGATCCACCTGGCTGCGGATCCTGCCCACGTTATTCTGCAGGTGCGCCTCCATCGTCCGGCGAATAATCTCTGAGATAGTCTTTTTCTCCGCCTTGCTCTGTCGCCTCAGCAGTTCGAACATGTTTTCATCGAGGTAAATCTGTGTCCGTCTCATATGATGTATATATACATCATTATTCTTGTTTTGTCAACAGCTCCGTCATTCCCTTGTCGCTGCCGGCCGCCGGTGATTAGATTAGAGGAGGCGAATCCCGCAAAAGAAGAAGCGAGAAATCCGTGTCAGACTCCTGCATCCTGGTCGAAGGTGCCCGGCAGAACAATCTCAAGTCCCTCGATCTGAAGCTCCCGCTGAACAAGCTGATCGTCGTGACCGGAGTCAGCGGATCGGGCAAGTCCTCCCTGGCCTTCGATACCCTGTACTCGGAGGGGCAGAGGCGGTACGTGGAAACCTTCTCCCCGTACACCCGGCAGTTCCTCGACCGGATGGACAAGCCCCGGGTGGACCGCATCGAAGGGATCCCTCCGGCCATCGCCATCGACCAGGTCAATCCCGTGCGCACCTCCCGCTCCACCGTGGGCACGATGACCGAGCTGAACGATCACCTCAAGCTGCTCTACGCCCGGACCGCCAGGCTGTACTGCGGCGGCTGCGGCAGAGAGGTCCACCGGGACTCCCCGGACAGCATCTGGAAGACTCTCCTCCGGTGGCGCCGGCGGGCGGAGGGGCAGGCGGCGCCCCGCCTGCTGATCGTCTTTCCCGTTTCGATCCCCCACAACTTCAGCGCGGAGGAGGTGCGCGAGCTGCTCCTGAGACAGGGGTACACCCGCATCCACCGCCGGCAGGACTCGGTTCTGGAGGTGATCCAGGACCGGGTCGATCTCAAAAGCGGCAACCGATCCCGCATCATCGAAGACCTGGAGGCAGCCCTGAAGTTCGGTCACGGCCGGGTGGTCATCTATCCCGTTGACAGCGACGGGCAGCCGCAGCAGCCCCTTCGCTTCTCCAACGACCTGCACTGCCCCGACTGCGACATCCACTACCGCGATCCGCAGCCCAACCTGTTCTCCTTCAACTCACCCGTGGGTGCCTGTGACATCTGCCGCGGCTTCGGCCGGGTGATAGGCATCGACCCGGACCTGGTGATCCCGGATCAGGGGAAAACCCTTGCCGAGGGGGCCGTGCGTCCGTGGCAGAGCCCGAGCTTCCAGGGCTGCCAGAGGGACCTGGTCCGCTTCGCCCGCAGGCGCGGCATCCCGCTGGACGTTCCGTGGCGGCAGATGAGCGAACCGCAGCGGCAGTGGGTGATGGAGGGGCAGTGGCGGGGAGAGGGGACCTGGTACGGGATAAAGGGTTTCTTCGATTGGCTGGAGACCAAAGCCTACAGGATGCACATCCGGGTGCTTCTGTCCAAGTACCGGGCCTACCACTTGTGCCCCGACTGCGGCGGGGCCCGGCTCAAGCGGGAGGCCCTGCTCTGGCGCATCGGACCCGGCAGGGGCATGAACATCCACGAGCTGACGCTCCTGCCCATCGATCGCTGCCACGCCTTTTTCCGGGAGATGAGCGCCGCGGAAGCCGGCACGGGTGCCGCCGCCGAAGCCGGCACGGGTGCCGCCGCCGAAGCCGCCGAGCTGCTCCTGGTGGAGATACGCTCCCGCCTGCGCTACCTGGTGGAGGTCGGTCTGGGCTATCTGACCCTGGATCGGCAGTCCCGCACCCTGAGCGGCGGAGAGGTGCAGCGCATCAACCTGACCACCGCCCTGGGCACCTCCCTGGTGAACTCCCTGTTCGTCCTGGACGAGCCGAGCATCGGCCTGCACTCCCGCGACATCCGGCGGCTGATCGCGGTCCTGCAGCGCCTGCGGGACGCGGGCAACACGCTGCTGGTGGTTGAACACGATCCGGAGGTGATCCGGGCCGCCGACCTGGTCCTGGACCTGGGACCCGGGGCCGGAGACAGGGGTGGAGAGATCGTGTTTTTCGGCTCCCTGGGACAGCTTCGCCGAGACAGGCGTTCGCTGACAGGCCGGTACCTCAGCGGTGGGATCAGCGTCCTGGATCAGGTGAGACGCGCCCGGGACCGGCAGCCGGACGATACTCCCGGGCCGGGAAGCAGCAGGTCCGGCGAAGGCCCGCAGACGACCGGGCGGAGTGGGACCTTCCTGGAGATACTGGGCGCCGAAGAGCACAATCTCAAGAACATCGACGTGGCCATTCCCCTGAACCGCCTGGTGTGCGTCACCGGAGTCAGCGGCTCCGGTAAATCCACCCTGATCCAGGACGTGCTGTACAGGGGGGTATGCAGGCTGCAGGGCAGGCCGGTGGAACAGCCGGGGCGGCACCGGGAGATACGCGGGTTCCGGAGGCACTTTTCGGAGGCGGTGCTGGTCGACCAGTCTCCGATCGGCAAGACCACCCGCTCGAATCCGGCGAGCTACGTCAGCGCCCTGGATCCGATCCGCAAGATTTTCGCCGCGCATCCGCTGTCCCGCCAGAGGGACTACACCGCGGGCACCTTCAGCTTCAATTCCGGGAAGGGGCGCTGCCCCACCTGCGGCGGCAACGGGTTTCAGCACATCGAGATGCAGTTCCTGAGCGACGTGTATCTCCGCTGTCCCGACTGCGACGGCACCCGCTACCGCCCGGAGGTCCTGGATGTCAGGATAGCTCCCACACTCCCTTCGAACGGATCCACCGGCCGGGAGCGCGGGAAGATCCGCCGATTCCGGGAAAAATCGATCGCGGAGATCCTGGAGCTGACCGTGGAGGAGGCCTGCGATTTCTTCAGCGGGTCCGCCGAGATCCAGAGACTGCTGGACCCGCTGCGGGCCGTGGGCCTGGGTTATCTCAGGATGGGACAGCCGGTGCCCACCCTGAGCGGCGGTGAAGCACAGAGGCTGAAAATGGCGGGGCATCTGGCCGGGGTCAAGAGCCGGGACAGAGGAGGCGGCGGCACGGGCAGAGGAGGCGGCGGCACGGCGCGGGGCAGGCCCGTGCTCTTTCTCTTCGACGAACCGACCACCGGTCTCCACTTCCAGGACATCGCCACGCTGCTGCAGGCCTTTCAGCGCCTGCTGGAGGCGGGTCACAGCCTGGTGGTGATCGAGCACAATCTGGACGTGATAGCGGCGGCGGACTGGATCGTCGATCTGGGCCCCGAAGGGGGAGAGCAGGGAGGCCGCGTCGTGGCCTGCGGCCCCCCCGGGCAGATCCTGCGGGTGCAGGACAGCCACACGGGCCGGGCGCTACAGCGCTACCGGGAGGCCGGAGGTTCGGCGATCGAGCCCGCTGCGGCGCAGGCGCCTCCCGCTGCGACACCCCCCGCCGGGCAGCAGACGGAGGAGTCGAGAGACCCTCCCTCGGCGGATCACCGGATCGCCATCCGGCACGCCCGGGAGCACAACCTGCAGGGGATCGACGTAACCATACCGCGGGATCGCTTCACCGTCGTGACCGGCGTGAGCGGCAGCGGCAAGAGCACGCTGGCCTTCGACATCCTGTTCGCCGAGGGGCAGCGCCGCTACCTGGAGTCCCTCAACGCCTACGCCCGGCAGTTCGTCCAGCCGGCCAGCCGGCCGGACGTGGATGGGGTGGCCGGCGTGCCTCCGACCGTGGCCATCGAGCAGCGCACCAGCCGCGGGGGGCGCAAGAGCACGGTTGCCACCATGACGGAGATCTACCATTTCCTGCGCCTGTTGTTCGCCAAGCTCGGTATTCAATACTGCCCGGAGTGTCAGCTGCCGATCCAGGCGCAAACCCTGGAGACGATAGCCGTCCGCGTCCTGAGAGAGTTCCGCGGGACGGAGGTGTGGATCCTGGCGCCGCTGGTGACGGCCAGGAAGGGGTACTACACGGATCTCGCCAGATGGGCGGCGGGCAAGGGCTACGCGCACCTGAGAGTGGACGGCTGCATGCTGCCCACCGAAGCCTGGCCGCGCCTGGAGCGCTTCCGCGAGCACGACATCCAGCTGCCCGTGGGATCCCTCAAGGTGGCCAACGCCTCGGCGCCGAAGCTGCGGGAGCTGCTGGAGCGGGCCCTGAGCTTCGGAAGGGGTGTGGTGTACGTGGCCGCGGTCGGGGCGCGAGATGCGCGGGAGGCCGGCCGGAACGGGAGGCGCGGCGGCGGGCAGCCGCAGCAGGCGGCGTTTTCCACAGCCCGGGCCTGCCCCGGCTGCGGCCGCAGCTTCGAGGAGCTCGATCCGCGCCTGTTCTCCTTCAACTCCAAACACGGCTGGTGTCCGGATTGCTACGGCACGGGGCTGCAGCTGTCCGGATTCGACGAGGAGCAGACCGGGGAGGAGATCTGGTGGAACGAGTGGTGGGAGGGACCGGTGCGGGTCTGCCCCTCCTGCGGCGGGGCGCGGCTTAAGCCGGAGGCTCTGGCGGTGCGCTACCGGGGGCGCAGCATATCCCGGATAACGGCCCTGTCGGTGGAAGCGGCCGCCCGGTACTTCGGAGGACTCAGGCCGCGGGGCCGGGAGGCGGAAATCGCCCGGGACATACTGGCGGAGCTGCGCTCCCGACTCGAATTCCTCTGCCAGGTCGGGCTTCCCTACCTGTCCCTGGACCGGGCGGCCCCCACGCTGAGTGGCGGGGAGGCACAGCGCATCCGGCTGGCCTCACAGCTCGGATCCAACCTCAGGGGGGTTTGCTACATCCTGGACGAGCCCACCATCGGGCTGCACGCCCGGGACAATCAGCTGCTCCTGGACACCCTGGGCCGTTTGAAGGCCAAGGGGAACACGGTGGTCGTGGTGGAACATGACGAACAGACGATCCGGCAGGCGGAGCACGTGATCGATCTCGGCCCGGGGGGCGGGATCAACGGGGGCAGGCTCGTCCATTCGGGGAGCGTGAGCCAGCTGGTGCGCAAACGCTCCTCCCTCACCGGCCGCTACCTGAGGCAGCCCCTGGAGCATCCCCTTTCCTCCCGGCGGCGGGAGTCGGCCGCCCGGCAGCGCATCGGAACGGGCGACGCCCGGGTGGAGATAGTCGGAGCCCGCCTGCACAATCTCAGGAACCTCCGCATCCGCCTCCCCCTGGGGCGGCTGGTCTGCGTGACCGGGGTCAGCGGCAGCGGCAAGAGCACGCTGGTCCGGGAGGTGCTGTACGAGAATCTCCACAACCTGGTGGCATCCCGCCGCCGCCGGAAGTCCATCCCCCCCGCCTCCCCCCGCCTGGCCGGCTGCGAGCGTATCGTGGGATGGGAGCAGGTCGGCCGGATCCTCGAGGTGGACCAGACCCCGATCGGGAAAACCCCCCGCTCCTGCCCGGCCACCTACGTCGGCTTCTGGGACGAGATCCGCAAGCTCTACGCCCGCACGGCGGAGGCACGCATGCGGGGCTACACGCCCAGCCGCTTCTCCTTCAACGTGGCCGGAGGCCGCTGCGAGGAGTGCGCCGGCCAGGGGGTGCAGAAGATCGAGATGAGCTTCCTTCCCAATGTGAAGGTCCTCTGCGACGTGTGCGGCGGCAGACGCTTCAACTCCGAAACCCTGTCCGTGCTCTACAGGGACAGGAGCATCGCCGACGTGCTGGCCATGAGCGTGGACGAAGCTGCGGAGTTTTTCTCCACCCACCCGGCGGTGCACAGGGCTCTGCGGCTGCTCCAGGACGTGGGGCTGGGATACATCACCCTGGGCCAGCCCAGCCCCACCTTGAGCGGCGGGGAGGCGCAGCGGATCAAGCTGGTTACCGAGCTCGCCAAGACCGGGAGCTCCGTTCATACCCTGTACGTGCTGGACGAACCCACCATCGGGCTGCACATGGCGGATGTGGAAAAGCTGATCCGGGTCCTCCAGCGGCTGGTGGATGCCGGCAATACAGTGGTCATCATCGAGCACAACCTGGACATCATCGCCGAGGCGGACTGGATCATCGACCTGGGTCCCGAAGGGGGCTGCGGGGGAGGCCGGGTGGTGGCCCTGGGAACGCCGGAGGCCGTGGCGGCCGGCTCCAACGGGTCCCACACGGGAAGGTACCTGGCAGAGTTCCTGCAGCAGCGCAGAAAGGTGCTTCCCGACACCCCGTCTTCTCAACCTTGACACTCCACCGCAGTTCGGCGCTCAATACAGGTATGAAGGAAATACCAGTCAAGACCGGCCGCCCGCGGCGCTACTCCCTGAAGCCGCCGGCGGGCTTCGCCAACGCGGAGCTTGCCCACGGTGTGGCTCAGCTGCAGGAGCTGGCCGAGCGGGTGTACGATCAGATCGAGGATCTGCCCGTGGAAGCCCTGGAGTTCGCGGCCGGCGGCAGCTACCTGACCATCTCGATGCTGGTTCTGCACATGGCCTGGGCGGAAGCCTGGTGGGTGAGGCGGATCACGGGACGCGAAGTCCCCGAGGCCCTTTGGGGGCAGATCGAGAAGGCGAGCCTCGGCAACATCGGCGGGCCTCCTCCCTCCGGCTACACGGCTCACGCCCTGATCGACATCTGCCGGACGGTGCAGGGGCAGTACTCCAGGATCGCGCTCGCAAAGATCGAGGCTATCGACGAAGTGCGGAAGAAAGAGGGCGTCACCTTTTCCGTGAGGGCCGTGATGGGACAGCTCGCCTGGCACTGGACGTATCATTCCGGGCAGATCGGGCTGCTGCGGCTGCTGTGGGGCTCGGATTACCAGTGGAGGAGCGAGGACATCGTGGCGCTGGTGCCGCGTTGAAAGGATGATCCAATGGTGGATGTGAAACAGGCGGTGGCCAGGGCGATGGACTACCTCGGGGACATGTACCAGACCGATCAGTTCAGGGACGTGCTGCTGGAGGAGGTGGATCTCTCGGAGGACAACAAATTCTGGAACGTCACCATCGGATTCACCCGGCGCCAGGAATCGACCTCCGGCGGACCCATGGCCACCCTGATCGGGCAGTCGGCGGAGTTCAAGCGGGAGTACAAGGTCTTTCAGATCGATGCGGGCAGCGGGGATCTGCGCTCGATGCGGAGCAGAAAAGGGGAGTAGTGGAGCACGAGCCGATCAGCATGCTCTACCCGTCGGGCGCGGGCAGGGCCCCCGCCAGCTCCGAGGGATTGGCTCAGCGCAGCACGGTCGATCTAGATCTGGACACGACGATCGCCGCCCTCTGCGATCAACCGGATCAGCGGGAAACGGTCTCCCGGATCCTCCTGGGCCTCTGTCAGGACGCGGACACGATCCGCTACCGCCAGGAGGTCCTGGCCGATCTTCTCGACGACCGTGAGCTGGCCGCCGCC
>JAFGQJ010000159.1 GCA_016935715.1 Spirochaetales bacterium | reverse complement strand
CGGCGGGCTGCTCGGACCGCTGGAGGATTTCATTTCTCCGGATCTTTTCAGCCTCCTGCTCTCCACCCAGGTCATGATCTGGGTGGCAGTGGGGGGAAGGAATACCCTCATAGGGCCGTTCATGGGGGCCATCCTCCTGGGCTACCTGCAGGCCTTCTTGAGTGGAATCATCGTGGAGGCCTGGTTCTTGATCATCGGTATCATACTGGTGGTGGTTGTGATGTTCTGGCCCGACGGCGTCGCAGGCGTGCTGATGAAGAGGAGAGGGAGGAGTTGATGGCGCATCCGGAGAGCGCGCTGCTGCGGGTCGACCACGTCACACGCACCTTTGGGGGCTTTGTGGCCATCGACGACATCTCCATGGGTATCAGGCACGGAGAGCTGCGCTGCATTATCGGGCCCAACGGTGCCGGAAAGACCACCCTATTCAACGTAATCACCGGACGGCTGCGGCCGACATCGGGTCGTGTATTCTTCATGGGCCGGAACATCACCTACGATTCCATCGAGACGATCTGCAACACGGGAATCAGCCGGAAATTCCAGACCCCCTCGATCTTCACGAACTTGACGGTTCTGGAGAATATCCTGGTGGCCGGGTACGGCAAAACCCGTCTGTCGAGTCATTTCTTCGGCATGGTAACCCAAAGCGACCGCGGGCAGTCGATGGAGGTCCTCCAAAAAATAAAACTGGCGGCCAGGGCAGGGGATCTGGCATCGTCCCTGTCCCACGGGGAGCGGCAGTGGCTGGAGATCGGAATGCTCCTGCGAAACGATCCCGAATTGCTACTCCTCGACGAACCTACGGCAGGCATGACCCCGGCGGAAACCAGGGAAACGGCGCAGCTGATCCGGGCAAACTTGAGCGGAATAACGACTGTTGTGATCGAGCACGATTTGAAGTTCCTTCGGGAGATCGCCGATCAGGTCACGGTGTTGCACCGGGGGAGCATCCTGGCAGAGGGCAGCTTCGACGAGATCCAAAGGAACGAACAAGTGAAGAAGGTCTATCTGGGTAGGGAGTGATGATATAGTGTCTTTGCTCAGCGTGGACAACATATTCGTCTACTACCAGGACGCGTTGATCCTGAACGATGTCAGCCTGGAAATTCAGAGCGGAGAGGTGGTCTGCCTGCTCGGAAGAAACGGGGTTGGGAAAACCACGCTTCTTCGGAGCATCATCGGATTGACGCCACCCCGGAACGGCAGCATCTCGCTGGACGGCATCCGCATCTCCGGACGGCCGCCCTACAGCATCGTAAAACGCGGAATCGGGTATGTTCCCCAGGGTCGGGAGATCTTTCCCGAGCTCACGGTTGAAGAGAATCTCAAGACCGGCGCCTTCATCAACCCCGGCTGGAAACCGGAGATCAACGGTGCAGTGTTCGAGTATTTTCCGTTTCTCAAAACACGGCTCAAGGAGAAGGGAGGACGGTTGTCCGGAGGTCAGCAGCAGATGCTTGCGATCGCCAGAGCCATGTCCGGCGGTCCGCAGCTCATGATACTCGATGAGCCTACCGAGGGCATCCAGCCCAGTATTATCCAGGAGATCTTCGATATCGTCCGCGATCTGAATATGAAGACCGGGCTGACGATTCTATTGGTCGAGCAGAACATCGACTTCGCGCTCAAGCTGTCCTCCCGGGGCTATATCCTGGAAAAAGGACAAATAGTCAGTAAGGGCAAGGTTGACGAGCTGAAGGAAGACTTCATCGTCAAGAACTATCTGATGATTTAAGAGACAGAGGTGCCTATGATTATCGACTGTCACAACCACGTGCTGGGAGCCGGCTATCCGGGCTACGAGAAGTTCATCAAGGAGATGACCCTGGGCTACTTTCGCTCGCTGGGTCAGCTGCCGACAGAGAGAATGCCTGTCGACGAAGACTGGAAAGGCCTCGAGTATCTGTGGGAGCCGATCGACCCGCAGGTGCTGATCGCCGATCATGATAAGGCTGGAATCGACAGGTCGGTAGTGCTGGGAGTGGCCCCTTCGGACTATACGGCTTACATGGTGCGGGGAACTCTGGACGTGAAGGGATTCACCGATGTCCCGGGTCCACCGTCGATCGAGAAGACCAATGACTACATCGCCGCCGTCGTGCGCAAGCACCCGGACAAGCTCATGGGGATGGCGGCGGTGAATCCCAGGTTCCGGGGGCCGGTGGCTGCAGTCGAGGAGCTGGAGCGGGCGATCCACGAGTTGAAGCTCACAGGCCTGAAGCTCTACCCCTGTTACGACCACTACGCCCCCAACGACTGGGAGCTCACGTATGCGCTATTCGCCAAGGCCCAGGAGCTCGGAATCCTGGTGATGGTGCACCAGGCCTCTACCCCGGTTATCGACGCCCCTTTGGCGCTCGGTAGGCCTTTCCTGCTCGACGACGTGGGCCGGAAGTTCCCGGATTTAAGATTGCTCGTGTGCCACGCCGGTCTGCCGTGGGTTGACGAAAACCTCGTTCTCGTGGCCAAGCATCCCAACTTCTTTATGGACCTGTCCTACATGAATAGTGTCTACACGCGGCGGGACATGTACAACTTCCTTCTCAAAGCCAAGGCCTTCGGCGTGCCCTTCTCCAAGATCTGCTGGGGCACCGATTATCCGGGCTTCGAATTTCCGGATACGCTGCTGCCCAAATTCCAGACGGTGAACGAGGAGGCGCGGGAAACCGGTGGGCCGGAAAT